>PWUC01000180.1 GCA_003562655.1 Clostridia bacterium | reverse complement strand
GCTGTAGATGAAGCCACTGCCTGTCTCATTGAGCTGATATCAACAGACGCCTCACCGGTTGTTGATGTGGCCAGCGGGCGGGGAGCACTGACAGAGCCCCATGGTCACACGGGGACTCGACTCCGAACTGATCACGGCGATTGCGGTCTGGATGATTTGCGCTCATAACGGAGCTGACTGTCAGGTGTAGAATGGACAACGAACCGTATAACTCTGGTGGACTTTTCCTCTAAGGATGGTTCATCTCAGCCGCGGACGGACACCACTCACCGGCGGCGGGCCACTCTGTCGGAGACGGACGGGAGGATGTACCGGGGTGACAGCAAACATCGTACCACTGGATGCCGGTATGGACGAGGATGCTGCCCGCCTCCTGCACCAGGCCTTTCCGGACGCGGACGGCTATCCCGCCATGAAAGACGCCCGGGAGGAGGTACAGGAGTTCAGGCGCGATCAGGACCGCATCGCGCTGGCTGCCGTTACCCAGGGTGGGATCCTGGCAGGATGGGTGGGCGCCATCCCCACATACAACGGCTGCTCGTGGGAACTTCACCCAGTGGTGGTCCGCGAGGGCTTCAGGAGCCAAGGGCTGGGACGCACGCTGGTACAGCATCTCGAAACGGCAATATCTCGCCGGGGAGGCGGTACCATCTATCTCGGCACCGACGATACCCGGGGACAGACCACGGTGGGTGGAGTCGACCTCTATCCCGGCGTCCTTCATAGGCTGGCTCGGATCGAAAACCCGGGATGCCACCCCATGGGATTTTACCTTCGGATGGGATACGAGGTGGTGGGAGTGATTCCCGACGCCAACGGCCCGGGCAAGCCCGATATCTTAATGGCCAAGAGAGTGGACACACCGGGCGAACCGGTCGGGACGTTTTCACGTGGGGGCCGGTGATCCCAGAAATCGCGGGGTGCCCGGCAGTCACCCCGGCACCCCGCGTGAGCGTGGTACGCCCGGCATGAGTGAGTGCTAGTGGGGGCAAGTCCCATGCGGGCCGCCACACCAGCATGAACTGGGAGATATCCACTCCAACGACCTCAATTCCCCGGCCCGCCAGTTCGATGGAATGCCTGCCCGCCCCGCAACCCAGATCCAACACCCTGCTACCCACGCACAACTCAAACTCATCTGCAACGAAATTAACTCCTTGCTCGGTGCCTGGCAGAAACTAACGATCTATTGCCTCCAAACTCAACCCCCCCATGGGCTCCTTCGCATCGTGCTCTTCTCTTTACGGACACCACTGGCATCCCGGCCCATTCCGTTGAGCTTGGTCGACAACAAAGAGCTTCCACAGATCCCTCCCATTTCCTGCCTCGACTCGTGGCCACTGCCCACAGGGGAGTTACACCCCTAGTATTCGCCCATGCCGGGCACACAGAGAAAGCCGGGAACCCGACCACACCCGTTGGATGCGTTCCCGGCTATCAGAAGTGGTTGATGCGGGGTAGCGCCCACGCCTTGGCTACTCGCCGTAGTCGGGATCTGCCCAGGATTCTATCTCTGCGCCATCCTCGTCGAGGGCGGACCAATTCGTCAACAGGATGTGGCTATGCGGGAATCCCCTAACAGGTCTGTCGCCGCGTGGTCCATGGGTTTCCGTCAGTACCAACAGGAAGCACGCGTACTCATGGCTATCGAGCTGTTTCGTGAACCGGCCAAGAGGTGAGCTGTCAGGATCCATCCTCAAGCGTGGCCCGTAAGCGAACCCGAGCTCTAGTAATTCCACGTTCGGATCCGTTATAACCGCAAACATGATCTTGTACATGCCACCCGGGGTGTGCTTTATCATGTGCTGTCGCCGGTTCATCTGAACTGGACTGTCCCTGTAGGGAGTAGTCTTCAACCCAGGGCTAAAAGTATCGGCGCGGTCGTCTATGGTGCCCTTCTTCTCACCCTCCACGTATATTCCCACGATGCCAGCTTCCATATGGCGCTCTCCATCTACATCAAATCCGGCCAGCACAAAGTAGTTGTCGTAGTTATGCAGCGAGGTAACCAGGTGAGAAAAGAGCAACTGGTAGTCATTCCAGCCAGCAGAGGACGCCTTCTCGAGAAGGAATACCTCGATCTCCTCGGGGGTGGGCTGCACATCAGACGAGTTCGAGCCCACGAACAACATGCTGTCCTTCATCTCCTGCACGGAAACGAACCGGGGCTCGGTTCCCGGTGCCATGCCAATGTTAATGTCGTACTCCGTCACTTCATCCGGGTCCGCGCCAGTCGCTACACATGCGGCAGCAAACAACACGACTGCAATCAGCGCCATTGACACGATGCACCATTTCACCTGCTTCATGATAGGTCACTCCCTCGACGTCCAGCAGGCATTCACTCTATTTTATACTCCTATACTAACGGTAATTGCAGGAAATCGCAATTCCATCGACATCTTCGTATGGACTTCGCCTTGTGTAGGACTTTCCTAGACAGGGCAGTAGATTCTGGGGTAAGCCGCCATCGGGTAAGCCGCCATCTTAGAAGCGCTGTTCGCCTGGTCAGAACACTGTTCGAGCTGTCAACAAGAGGGAAGGTGAACATCCAAAGCATATACGCTTGCTTGGGTCACAGACAGATAAGGCATTCGCCCTAAGCGGTAGAGTCACCCACCCATATATGTCCTATGAGCGGCTGACGAAGCCAATTCTGCCTCGGAGTGTCATAAGTGAGTATTGCGGGCTGATTCGACCACCTGTTCTAATCCGATTCGACCACCGATTCTAATCCCAATCGACCAGCGATTCTAAAGTCATCCGACCACTATTTCCTGGCAGTTTGCCCGTCCTGTGCGCACATATTTGTACATTTGGAGGTTGCGCTCTTGCTCCATGACCTCGGATTGAGCGAACAGGGAACGGATTGCCCGCGGTGGAGGGCACAACACCGCCGACCTGCTGGAGAAGTCTCTGAGGCTCCATGGTCAACTGGGGGAGCACCTCTGAAAAGCGCTGTACCCACTGACGCACCACCGCACGGTTGCGAACAAAGTCGATGAGGTGCCTCACCAGGCGGTAGGAACCGTGTTCAGGATACGGGGAGCGCACCTCGTTTGGACGAGGCACAGCGGGCTGGGTGAGCCCTGCCGGATGGTGTCCGCGGCCGAGGGTTCGTTGTGTGTACAGAGCAGGTGTGGGTGGGTAAGCTCGTGTCAACGAAGTGCCGCAGATGAGGCGATGTTTCCACCGGACCAGGTTCCCCGGCGCTCGACTGGAATGGTCAGGGGGATCGGGTCCGCATTCTTGTCCGTCTGAAGAGGGCGAACAGCCCCGGCATGCTTGACATAATGTGAGGTGAGGCATCGCCCATGGCTCCCAGTCAATCCGGGAAATTTGAGGGCTCGAACCCGTCTCATCTTCTTTCTCAACCAGGGGGACGGCCGGTGAGATTTGATCGATCTGAGGAGAGACCATCGCAATCTCGATTGAGACCCTACCGTTTCCCCGCCTGTGGCACCGACACCACGAGGGTTGAGCCGGACAGCCGGGAAGGTGAAAGCTGCGGTGATGAAGATTGGCACTGGCCGGAGTGCGCCGACGGATGGCTCATTCCCCCGGATCTCGATGCTGGCCCCCCCCGGCAGGCGGAGGCGGATCGTCGCAGGACCATCACCCCGGGCGCGGCTGGCGACTACCCCTCCAGCTGGGTGCGCAAGTCCGACGAGGAGAACCTGCTCTGGCTCATGAACGGCGAACGAGCCGCCGCCGGACTGCCTCAGTTGACGGTAGATTTGCGGCTGCAGGACCTGGCCAGGGCCAAGGCGTGGGACATCATTGACAACGGATATTTCGCCCACCACTCGCCGACCCATGGTTCACCCTGGGATCATCTCCGCGAGGCTCAGGTTCCCTTCGTCTACGCGGGCGAGAACCTGGCCACGGCAGGCAACGTGTGGGTGGTGCACCGCCGCCTGATGCAGAGCCCGGGCCACCAGGCCAACATCCTGAACAGGATCTACATCCACGTGGGAAACGGGGTCCTGGACGGGCGACCCTCGGGGGTGGTGGTGGCGCAGATCTTTGTCGGTCGTTGAACCCAGAGACGGCAACCAGGCCGGTCTGAGAGGAATGCTCCTCCCGTCGCAGAAGAAGGCAGATACAAAATCGAATCGGCGGGAGGAATGAAAATGGATGACACACAGAGACAGATCGCCGAGCTCAAGGAGCAGCAGGGCCGCCTGATGC
>PWUC01000135.1 GCA_003562655.1 Clostridia bacterium | reverse complement strand
TGTAGGAGATACACGGCCGAGCTAAGAGTGTTGGGGAAGGCCTCAAGCTGATTGGTTCGGGTGGAAGGCAGGCCCTGCCTGGAAGAGCCGGGTCGCCGCCCTTATTGTGCGTCTAAAGCGTCTGGCTCTGCAAATCTTGGGGCTGAAGTGGATCATGTCGTCCGTATCTTTGGAGCTGATACTAGATTAGCTCCCCGCTTGATCTTGTGGGGCGTTTGGTCTCCTGCCTGTGGTGAAGTGCAAGTACTTCTCGCCTGCGGTGAGCTGCTTCTACATGCCCCGTCCCCTCGCTACTCCAGCCCGCACACCTCAGGGTGTGATGCCAAACTCTCTTCTCAAGGCCAGCTGCGTCAGAACTTGCTTGTCTTAAGGTTCTTGCTGCCACTTGCACCCTCGAATTTGCACCAGACCGAAGACAGAGTGGTATCAGGCGAGGCCAGAACACCCGGCCGTGCCTCCTTACGGGGGCATGGTGTGGTTCTCAGGCTCTGGCAGAAGAGGCAGGCACGGTGTCACCGCGGTTTCTCTGTCGATACTGTGGCCACCGACCGTGAGAGGCGGGGAAGGAAGAGGGCAAGGGTAGCTCCCAGGAGCGAGAATGCCAGAGCCATGATCAGCGCGGCGGTGAAAGAATCCGTGAGGTCTCTTACGTACCCTCCGGCCCATGGGCCGATCATTTGCCCCACTCCCAGGTACACCATGAGGACGCCCAGGACCGAAGGCGCGCTCGCCTCGCCGGCGTAGTCGCCACAGCCAGCGGTTATGAGTCCGGGTATGCTCCAGGCGGTGATGCCGAACAGGATACATGAGACTAATGCTCCCGGGAGGCTTGCGGAGTATCCGAACACTAGGTAGGAGAGGGCCTGCACTACCAGCACCGTGGAGATGACGGCCCCTCGATCCAGGCGGTCAGATAGCGCTCCCCACACCACCCCGCTGACCGTGCTTACTACTCCCACCAGCATCCACAAGCGCCCAATGGTCACGTCCGAAAGCATGGTCTGTTCCGCCAGATGGGCGGCGAAGAAGGTGGTGAATACCAGGTAGGCGGCACCCCATAGGCCGTAGATAAGACCCAGCAAGATCGCTGCCCGCCGGGCTCCCGGCCTACCGGCGACACCCTCCTCCCCGAGGGAGGTCTGGCCTGGGCTGCCAATGGCCAGCAAACCTGCGTCTTCGGGGGCGTCGATTAGTAATCGGCCTGCGACAACGCCAAGCAGAACCCCGCCCGCTCCCAGAAACACCCACACTGCCCTCCATCCGCCGGCCCCGTAGGCAGAGAGTAGCAGCGGTGCCACCAGTCCTGCCAACACGATGCCGATGCCCGAACCGCCTACCATCAGCCCTGCTGCCGCCCCCCTGTACCGGTGATGGAACCATCGGGAGGTGGAAGCGAGCATGGGTACCATGGCCATGGCCCCCGCCACCCCGGCAATCAGTCGGAGTAACCAGGCGGTGCCGTATCCCGGCGCCAATCCGGTACTCATGGTGGCGACGCCCATTACCAGGAGTGAGCCGCCAACGAGACGGCTCAGCCCGACCCTGGTCACCATTTGTCCCCCGATTATGGATCCGATCATGTATCCCAGCAGGTTGGCTGTGGAGAGGGCGCCGGCTTGGGCGAAGGTCAGCCTGAAGCTGTCCCTCATCTCGTTCAAAATCAGCGTGTAGACGAAGCGGGAAAAACCATTGACCATCCACACCGTGGCCATGCCCAGCAGCACGGTTGTGTACGCTGGGTGCAGCGACCTTGATCCTCTCCGCCGCCGGCGTCCGCCGGCTTCGGGCCGAGTAGCGATAAGCGTCACTCCTTCCGGAGCCGTGGTCCCGTCCTCAATCCCCTGGCCAAGAGGAGCTTTCGGAGGACCGGACGCTCGAGAAAGGTCTTCCACCGTATCGGGTGCCCGAGGGTCCTGCCCTGATTCATAATGCGGGGGCGGCGGGTACTCGGTGCCTCCAGCGTTCATGCCAAGAAACATGGGCAGTGTGAAGCTACTGTGCCCGTCATGAATGGTCTCACAGCACGCCTGCCCTCCAAGATTGAACTCAGGTCTATCTCGCTAGTCAACGCTGCACCTTGCCAGTCTCAGAACCGGACGCCGGAGAGGAGGGCTCATGCTAAAGTCCGGCTCTGAATGCTGCATTCGGCCATAGCTTCCAGCCCATCTGTTCTCCAGATCAGCATCTGCGGCCCTGAATCTGTGGGGCAGGCCTAAGCAGGTTGCGGTTCCTATCTCTGATAGATGATGCGACCGCCCAGTATGGTAAGATCCACCTTCATGTCTGGGATACTTTCAACGTTGGCACCCAGCAGGTCGTCGGACAGCACACACATGTCCGCGAGCCTACCGGGTGCCAGTGTACCCTTGATGTCCTCTTCGAAGCTTGCATATGCCCCCCAGTACGTGTATCCTCTAATCGCCTCGTGTACCGAAACCGCCTCATCTTCCCACAGCTCGGTGCCGCGCTCAGTCTTGCGAGTGACGGCAGCGTATATTCCCACCAGCGGGTTGATATCCACCACCGGGTAGTCCGAGCCGTAGCAGGCTGGTATGCCGTAGTCAATGTATGACCGGAAGGGATAGGCAAAGCGCATTCTGTCCAGCCCCATGTTGGTCACGTAGCTGTCTCCAAGATAGTATATGAAGGGTGGCTGTGGCGCCGCGACCATTTCGAGCTCGGCCATCCGTTCGAGGAGGGTGGAATCCATGATGCCACAATGCTCGATCCGATGTCGGTGGTTAAGGCGGGGGTGCTGAGTCAGGGCACGCTCGACAGCGTTGAGGGTCATCTCTATAGCCCGATCACCAAGGGCGTGCACGGCCAGCTGGTACCCTGAGGCATGTACCGAGGCCACCAGCTGGTCAAGCTCATCCTGTTCCAAGTAGGCGATTCCGCGATGCCGCGCGTTGACGTAGGGTTCCCGCATGGCAGCTGTGGCCCCGCCGCCGCTTCCGTCCATGGTGATCTTGTATGGTCCCAATCTGATCCAATTGTCACCGAGGCCGGTTATGAGGCCCGCCTGCATGGCGTGGGCTCCAACCTGCACATATCCCCGCTCACGGACGCAGAAATAGACTCTGAGCGGGAGATCCCCCTCGCGGGACGCCTGGATCATGGTGGAGATCATGTTAGGGTCATCCCCCGTCAGGTCGTGACTGCTGGTGATCCCAAATCGGTGGTAATACTGGGCGGTGATGGGATGTCCTCGTCGCCAGTGGTCGCGGCTGACCTCCAGAGCCACCTCTTGGAAGGGTTGCTGAGCCATTTCGCGCATTACACCGGTGAGAAGCCCCTGGTAGCGATCCATGGAGCCACCCTGGGGATCGGAATCGCTGTCTGTAACCCCCACCGCTTCTATGGCTCGCGAACTGGCGACCGAAATGTGGGCGCACGTGCGGATGAGGAGCGTCGGGTTGTTCGGGGCCGCCTCGTCCAGATCCCAGCGGGTGGGGTGACGCTCATCCGCCAGCTTTGTGTGGTCGTAACCGCGGGCCACGATCCACTCCCCGTCGGCAACTTCACTGGCTCGCTGCGCTATCCTGGCTTTGATGTCCTCGATGGATTCCACCGCTCGCGGTGAGCAGTCGATCATGTCCTGCATGACTCCGTGCCGCATATGGTTGTGGGATTCGATCACTCCGGGGATTACGGAGCGGCCGCCTAGGTCAATGACTCTTGTGTCCCGGGTCCGGCAGGCCAGGACCTCTTCTTCGCCCCCCGTACGCAAAATGCGGTCGCCCCGTACGGCCACGCTCGTGGCCTCCGACAGGTCCTCGAGCGCCGTAAAGACTCTCGCGTTGGTCAGAATCAGATCCGCCTCTTCGGGCATTGGCGCCACCTCCCAAACCGATTCTGCTTACTGGATTCGGTAGCCGCTGATGATATCCTGTGGTGAAGGGCATGCCCTCGGTGAGGCAATATCAAGCGAAAGCCCGAAAGGGTGTTCAGAGGGGATAAGCTGATTGGGCCTTTCTATATGTATGAATTTGCCGTACGCGAGCAGGACTTGCCCTTGTTAACACGAAAAGTTATCAGCTAGGTGAGCCCGAGGTTCACACACGGGTGCCAAAAAGTATCGGGGGGGAACCTTAATGCGGACACCGTCCTTGATCCTGTCTATCTTCCTTGTGTTGGCCCTGGCGGTCACCGCCTGCGGGCCGGCCCAGGACCCAGACCCAGATCCTGACC
>PWUC01000015.1 GCA_003562655.1 Clostridia bacterium | reverse complement strand
GGCATGGCCAACAGCAGGCAGCTGGTGGCCATGATAGAGTCGCGGGTCAGCAGGTTTGCACCGGTCACGGTGCTGCCCGGGGAGAGGGAGATGGAGGCCCTTGCCCTGGGTGCACTGCGCGTGCTGAGGGGTCAGGAGGACCAGGCAGAATACAGCTGACGGAGGGAGCAGGATCTCAATGGAGCAGGATTGCGCGTTGAGGGGGCAATCGTGGAACGAGTTCACTGTCCTGCATTCGGTCATGGAAAGGGCCCGGGGCAGTGACGCCCAGAGACTCTGCGTGGTGGCACCCGACGATGATGTAGAAAATCTCAGTGCCATCTGGGAGTGCATGGAACTCGGCCTTGTTCGTGAACCGGTTCTGATCGGTGACCGCGAGAAGACCCTCGTTACCCTGGAGACAGTGGGTATTGATGAAAAAGACGTTGAGATCATTGCCTGTAATGACTGGTCAGAAGCGGCCAACCGGGGTGCCTGCCTGGTTGGACACGGTGAGGCAGACATGCTGGCCAAGGGGAGGGTCCCCACCGCAGAGCTGCTGCGGGCGGTGTTGAGATCATCAAATGGTCTGCGTCGGACCGGCGAGGGCGAGGAGAGCCGCCTGATCAGCCACCTGGCCCTCTTCGATGTGGAGTCGATTCCCCGCATCGTGGGAGTGACCGATGCCGGGGTCAACATTGCCCCCGGTTATGAGGCCACCAGGGATATCGTTCGCAATGCGGCGGAGGTGTTCCGCATTATCCTGGGACGCACACCGAGAGTGGCCATGTTGGCGGCGGTGGAGAAGGTGAATGAGAACATGCCCGCCACGTTGACGGCCAGGCGAATTCAGGAGGCTGCTGAACGGGGCGAGCTGGGAGACGTACTGGTGCAAGGTCCCCTGTCTCTCGACTGTGCCGTCGACGAGAGGGCCGCCCGCGGCAAGGGAGTCCGTGGGCCGGTGGCGGGCCGCGCCGATATCGTGGTGACCCCCGACATACAGGCTGGCAACATAGCGGCCAAGGCCATCATGTACTTTGCCGGAGGGATCATGGCGGGGATCCTGGTGGGTACCCGGTCGCCCGTAATTGTCAACTCCCGGGTGGATGTCCCCGCGGCGCGGATCGCTTCAATTCTCTGTGCCGTGGTGCTGGCCCAGGAGGGCTCACCTTAGAGGCGCGATCATCTGCTGACGACATCGATGGCGGCAGCTGAGGCAGTTACAGGATCTGGGTGGGCGGGCTTCGGACGGCTGACGCTGTCCGGTTCGAGCCTTTCATCCGCGCGGCAGTTTCCGGCCAGCAGGAGTCAGATCCTTGCTGACGGAAGGGATCTGAGGCAGGTTGGGTGAAGCTTGGAGGGAATTCTACGTCTCAGCGGGGGGGAGAACCCGTGCGCATGATCAGACATGCCCGGCCGGGCCTGATTCTGTACAACGGCCAGGTACACACAGTGAATGATCGGAATGAGGTTGTCAGTGCGCTGGCCATTGCTGCAGACCGGATACTTGCCACCGGAGACGACGGGGAGGTTCTGGCTCTCGCCGGTCCGGGGACGGAAAAGAGGGATCTCTGTCGGCGGTCTGTCATCCCGGGAATCGTCGATTCGCACAATCACGCCTGGGAGGCCGGCCGTCTGATGGAGGGAGTGGTCACCTTCGGTGTGAGAAGCATCGAGGAGCTGAAAGAGAAGGTGCGCGAGAGGACCCTGGAACTTCCACCCGGAACCTGGCTGCAGGGCGGTGGCTGGATCGAGACCCAGTTTGAGGAGAGGCGCATGCCGAACCGCTGGGATCTCGATGAGGCCGCCCCCGAACACCCGGTGGTACTGGAGAGGATATTTTCCACCTGTGCCGTCAACTCGGCTGCACTGGCCAGGGCCGGCATCACGCGGGACACTTCCGACCCCGAGGCCGGCCAAATCGAGCGCCATCCGGACACGGGTGAGCCCACGGGCATCCTGCACCGCGCCGCGAAGATGCTCGTCCGTCGCCACATGCCGGGCCCCTTTGGCTCCGGGGTCGTGGGCCCGGCCGAGGGGGTGGAGGACTCGGTCTGCCGGGCAGGGGAGGAGTATCTGCAGTGGGGAATTACCAGTATCGTCGAGCCCGGAGTGACTCCCGCTGTATCGCGAGCATATCAGGACCTCTGGCAGAGGGGCGAGCTTCCCGTGCGGGTGTGCCTGATGCCCAACTGGTATGGCTTTGAACTTGAGCACGACGAGGAACGGATGGATCGCGTCACCGACGCCCTGGGACTTTACACCGGCATCGGCGACGGGTGGCTGCGCCTGGGTGCCCTCAAGATGGCAGTTGACGGGGGGTTGACCTCAAAGACGGCTCTGTTGTCGTGGCCGTATCTGGGTGAAGACCATCCGCGGGAGGTGCCGCTGCGCCTGGATCTCACCCGATTGAAGGGGTTGGTCCGGCGAGCCCATCGGGCAGGTTGGAGCGTGGGCATTCATGTGGTGGGAGACGTCTCCCAGGATGCTGCTGTTGAGGCCATCTGGGAGGCCTTCAGGGATGATCCCCGGCCCCACCGACACCAGATCATACACGGATATTATCCGACTCAGCGGAGCCTTCAGAGGATGGCCGAGGCGGACATAATCGCTGCGGTACAGCCCTCCTTCATATACGGGGAGGCCGACGGTTATTCTGACCTTCTCCCCTGGGACAAGCAGGAGAGCTTCCTGCCCCTCAAGAGCTATGTCCAGGCGGGTGTCCGAGTCGCGATGAGCAGCGACATGCCATCGGCTCACTACAACCCCTTCTGGGGACTCTATTCGGCCGTGACCCGCAGGGGCCTGGCGGGGTACCGTCTCGGCCGGACAGAATGCGTCAGTGTGGAGCAGGGCCTGCGGATGATGACGTTTAACGGCGCTTACCTGACCGGCGAGGAGTCCATCAAGGGCTCCATCGAGCCGGGGAAACTGGCGGATCTGGCCCTGCTCGACCGGGACATCTACGCGACGCCACCTGAGAGAATCAGGGACACCCGCGTTGACCTCACCGTGATCGGCGGACAGATCGCCTTCGACCGCAGAGGCGAGACAGGGGGGTAGACCCACACGATGGCCCTTGATTTTCACGTGCATTATCTCGGCGACGATTACCTGGACAATATGTCTCACTACATCTCCCTGGCTGAGAGCCGGGAGTACGTGCGTGAGGTGGTCGTAAGGAGCATCGAGAGTCTTCAGGGCTCAGCTCTCGATCTTCAGACCTACCTGGACGGCAAAGACAGCCTGGGTATCGAGGAGTCCGTGATCTTCGGCCTGGCGGATACGCCCCAGGGATGCTTTGATCTGAACACCAGGGTGGCAGAGCTGGCTGCCTCCCGCCCGGGGGAGATATACGGCTTCGGGACTGTGCCCACTCCTGATGTCGAGGCGGCACGCACAGAGATGAGAAGGGTCAGGGAGGATCTGGGGTTTCTCGGGATCAAGCTGTATCCCAGCCTGTCCAACCTGACATTTCGCTCAGAACAGGTGCTGCAACTGCTCGACTTCGCATCGCAGCTGGATCTCGTTGTGCTGACCGACTGTTCCTTCGCCTGCTGGGATTCGCCCGGATACCTGGGCTCAGACAACAGGTTTCACCACCT
The DNA here is from genome assembly GCA_003562655.1 of Clostridia bacterium. The sequence continues at coordinate 727 of PWUC01000015.1, read as the reverse complement.
GCTGCAGGCTCTGGGCCAGTTGAGCAGGAGGCCGAAGATCGTTGCCGCCCATCTTGGCGGCGGCCTGGTCTATTTCAGAGACATGTACCGGTGGGCCTACGGTGAGGATCATTTCGACACGCTCTGGTTTGACATCTCTCCCTTCTTCCCGGCCTCCATGATTGGTGCAGCGCTGGAGGTTGTGCAATCCGAGAGGCTGCTCTTTGGGTCGGATTTCCCCTTTTCTACCGGGAGAGAGAACCTCGACAACCTGGCGCAGCTGGACCTGAGCCCGGCCGATAGGGCCGGCATTCTCGGCGGCAACGCCCGGAATCTCCTGGGCCTGGATGATTCGGGTCTGCCGGATAGCCATCCCGCAGCTCAGTAAGCGCTGAACGGCGATGGGTCAGGTGGTGCCCCTCGATGCCGGCTGCGGCTCAGTCTGTGACACGGCCAGTGTCATTGTGACCCAGTCTCATGGGCCACCAGGCAGACGACCGCCTGGGATGGCCCGCCTGCCACCGGCCCCGTCAGTGTCTCAATCAAAACCCATGCGCAGGATCAGTCCCCGGCCACCTGCACCAGCATCATGCCCAGCGCCCGGGCTGTCCCGGTGTGTAGTTCACTGGTCTGCCGCGTGACTAGCAGGGTGGCCACTCGCTTCATCCCCATCCACTTCAAGAAGTAGTCTTCAAGGACGGCAGCCGCCTCCACGGCTCCATTGCCGCTGCCCCCGGCTGCCGCGATG
>PWUC01000120.1 GCA_003562655.1 Clostridia bacterium | reverse complement strand
GAATCCGGGCACATCAGCATTTCCGTCGCCTACTGGCGATACTGGCCGCTCCTTCTCATCATCGCCGGACTGCTGATCCTGTACAGTGGTCGCGGGAGGCAGTGACCCCGGGCGGAAGCTGCAGGCCTCCGGGCATCTCAGTTGGACCCAACGGAAGTGATGCTTCCGCTGCCGCAGCGGCCCGGGACATGCAGGCCTCTCATGTACTGCACTGGCAAAATCGTATATCATGTTGGTGATCCAGTATTGTGCCCGCGGGAGAGGATGGAACGATGAACGTGCGGATCATTGGGACAGTGCTCATCATTTTCGGCCTCGTGATCTTCGGCATCCAGGCTGGCATAATCACCGGGGATCTGGTCCTCATCCTGGTCGGGGCGGGGTTCATGGTGTGCTACGCGCTGTCCGGATACCCCACAGGCCTGCTCGTGCTGGGTGCCTGCCTGTCTGCAGTGGGCATCTACAGCGGCACCGCTGCCTATTATGCCTCCTGGATGAAAGGCCCCCTGTTTCTTCTGCTCCTGGGCCTGGCATTCTCCATCGTATACCTGGTGGAGACGGTCATCGGCAAGAGCAGCCGCTGGGCATTGTATCCGACCTTCGGGCTGCTGGCTGCCTTTGGGCTTCTGTTTGCTCTGCGTTCTGACCACGTGGTCCTGAATGCCGCCTTCTTGAGGTACTGGCCGGTCCTTCTGATGGCCGTGGGCCTGTGGTTGATACTGGTTCCTGCTCGCCGGTGAGTATGGCAGAGGGACCTGTGAATACGGGGAGGTGCCTGTGTGCCTGTTGCGGTGAGTCCGGTTGCCACACTCCTGGGGTTTTTGGGCGTTATCGTGTTGCTGCTCATTCTCATAAGCAGGTTCAAGTGGCATGTGTTCCTTGCCCTACTCGTTCCAATCCTGCTCTTTGCTCTGATTCCAGGCGTCAACCGTGAGGCCTTCATTGAGGCTTTCCACGCCGGGTTCGGCAGCACGCTGGGCAGCATCGGTGTGGTCATCGTCCTGGGATCAACCATCGCTGAGGCCATGAAACACACCGGTGCTGTCGAGCGGATCACTATGAGCATGATTCACCTCATAGGACGCAACAGGATGCCTCTGGCCCTGACCGTGACTGGGTATGTGCTCGGCATAGCCATCTTTGGAGATGTCGCTTACGTAATAGTGAACCCCCTGATCCATTCAGCCGCACTGGAGTTCGGAGCCTCCATGGGGCTTATGGCCTCCGGGCTGGTGGGTGCGATGCAGCTGACCCATGCTGTCGTTCCGCCGACCCCCGGGCCACTGGCTGCAGCGGCGGTCATCGGGGCCGACATAGGCATGGTCATTCTCTACGGGGGTATTGCCAGCCTGTTTGGAGCTTTCGCCTGTTGGATGTGGGCGGTGGTGGTAGGCTCTCGACTGGATGCGCCTCCATCCCGCGAGTTCGTCGGAGAGTCCTTTGTGGAACAGGGTAGAGAGCAGGATCTGCCCTCTGCTTTCGCCGCATATATGCCCATTGTTGTGCCCATAATTCTCATCGCAGGCCAGAGTGTGGCGAACCTTCTCTGGCCAGCGGGCAACGTCATCACCGACGTGCTCACCTTTGTGGGCTGGCCTGTCGTGGCACTGAGCCTGGGGTTCTGGCTTGCCGCCAGGGGAGCCAGGGGCAAACAGAAGAATGAAGCCGTTTCAACGTGGGTTGAGAAGGCGCTGACCACATCAGCCATCATCTTTGCCGTGACGGGCCTCGGTGGATCCCTGAGTCACATTCTAAAGGGCACGCCGGCGGTGGATTACGTTGCCGGGATGGTAGTTGATGCGGGAATCCCCACCATCTTCCTGCCCTTTCTGATCGGTGTCATCGTGAACATGATCACGGGCTCTTCCACTGTGGGGGTGATCACCTCGGCGGCCCTGATGAGACCGATGCTCGTGCCTCTGGGGTTGTCACCGGAGGTGGCTGTCATCGCTGCCGCTTCGGGTTCCGTTGTCATCAAGTATGTCAACAGCAGCTACTTCTGGGTCTGTACCACCCTTTCGAGGATGGACGCCGATTGCGCTGTGATTGCCTACGGGGGAGCGACCCTGGTTGGAGGCGTTGCGGCCTTTTTGGCGACCTGGGTCATGTGGGCGACCGGGTTGATCTGATGTCTGCCGCCTTCAGGTGTCGCAGCTGCCGGGACCTGAACTCGTGAGGGGCATGCCCTCTGGATCGCAGCCGGGAAAGATGCGGGGGATCCTCTGAAGATGCAGCTTCCTCGTGGTTTCTCAGATAGGTCCAGCCTGGTCGGCGCCGTATGCGGTCCTGATCAAGGCCGGGCCAGGCACCCTGGTCTCAGGTTGGGACTCGGGTGCCGGTCAAGCGGGGATCATTTTTGGGGCCTCTCCCGGTCGGGAAGGCAGATGATCTGGCCTTTCTCAAGGTGATCGGGGTCTTTCAGGTGCGGGTTCGCTTCCAGCATGTCCTCGAGGGTCAGACGATGACGGTTCGCGATCTGAAAGAGCGTCTCGTATGCCCTCACGCGATAGGGGCTGGCCCACGAGGGACATTCCATGTGTGGATGTGTCGCCGTTGCACGGGGAATGCAGATTACCTGGCCGATGCGCAGCCGGTCGGGGTCGATTCCGGGGTTGGCCTCTATGATGGCGTCGACGGTGGTGCTGTGGCGTCGGGCCAGGCTGAAGAGGGTGTCTCCGCGTCGGATGGTGTATTCGCGGGTTCCCTCGGGGCATTCGCGCGGGGGCGGTGTGACCGGTTCGGGTATGCATAGGGTCATCCCGATCAGGAGTGCGTCCGGGTCAACGTCGGGGTTGGCCTCTATGATGGCATCGACGGTGGTGTTGAAGCGTCGCGCGAGGAGGAAGAAGGTGTCTCCGCGCCGGACAGTGTATTCGCGGGTTCCCTCGGGGCAGGCGGAGTGGACGGGTCCCCTTGGAATGCATATGACCTGTCCCACACGGAGGTCATCAGGATCTACAGAGGGGTTGGCGGAAACAATGGCTGCTGCGGTGGTGTTGAACCGCTGCGACAGGTGTGAGTAGGTGTCACCGGGGGCTATGGTGTACGGTTCGGCATCTGGTGGGCAGTCGGGGCGGTGGGAGTCTTCCCTGTAGTCCATCTTCTCTGCAGTGTGGGAGTCGTTGTCTTCATCGCATTCGGCGTCCACAGAATCGGAACGATCTTCGCTGCACGCGCCATCATCAGCAGGACAGCAGCAGTCTTCGTCGATGTCTGCACCATCGCACCCGGCTTCGGTGTCATCATGAACAGGTGATTCACTCTGATCCATCTGTTCTTCCACGATGATACGTCACCTCCTGTGTGTTTGCTCGGTAATATGGTATTCACTGGTGTCTGCAAGGGTTCGCAGGGCCAAGAAGGAGTGCATGCCGCGACGGCGAAAGGATCACAGGGCAGAATCTGAAGCCTGGAGGTGAGATCCATCTCTGAGGAGTTACAGGAGCCAGCTCATCGTCGTCGGGGAGTTGTACCGGCCTTCGGAGGGATAAAGACCTTCATGAGGCTGCCCCATGTGGATGATCCAGAGGAACTGGCCGGATGCGATTTTGCAGTCCTCGGTGTGCCCTTTGACACCGGTGTAACCTATCGCATTGGAACCCGCTTTGCGCCGTCGGCGATTCGCGAGATGTCGGCGGTCATTCGCGGTTACAATCCTGCCCTCGGAGTGGCTCCGATGGATCATCTTCGTGGGGTGGATTTCGGGGATACTCCCCTTGTACCGGGGAACACCGCCGAGAGCATGCAGCTGATCGAGGAGACCGTGGGTCTAGTTGCTGATGCCGGTACAGTGCCCATTTGCCTCGGTGGAGATCATACAATCAGCCTGCCCGTCCTCCGGGCGCTTGCCGAAAGACATGGTTCCCTTGCCGTCATTCATCTTGATTCTCACTCCGACACCTGGAATGAGATATATGGCGACAGATACAATCATGGCACCTCCTTCAGGCGGGCTGCCGAAGAGGGTCTCATCCTGCCTGGGAACTCAATCCAGTTGGGGATCCGGGGGTCGGTTCCAGGTCCAGGGGATCTGGCAGACGCACGGGAACTGGGCTTCACTGTCGTTGAGGCGGAGCGCCTTCTTCATATGGACCCCGAAGAGGTCTGCGGTATGATAAGCGAGGTTGCTGCAGAAAGGCCAGTGTATTTGAGCTTTGACATTGACTTCCTGGATCCAGCCTACGCTCCGGGGACCGGGACTCCAGAAGTGGGAGGACCCAGTTCTGCCCAGGCCCTCTCATACATCAGGAGACTGGATCTGTCCAGGATCAGGGGCGTGGATCTGGTCGAGGTACTGCCCGCCTATGATCCTTCCCAGGTTACTTCGCTGGCGGCGGCCTGCATCATCTTCGAGATAATCAGTGTCATGGCTGTCACTGGCCGCGAAAGATCCTAGCGGTCCTGGCAAGACCCTCCAACTCACTGGACCAGAAACTCAATGAAGTATATGTCCGTGATTTTGCCCGGGTACAGTATCGGGCCCAGCCTGTTCACGATGGTGGTGCGGAGGGGTTCCATCCCCGCTTCGCCCATTACTGCCTCCGCAGTCATGGACCGGATTGCTGCCAGGATCTCTGTCTTTGCCTTGCCGGGGTTGTCTACCAGGTTCGTGTAGGTGAGCCTGTCGCTGCATCTCAGTTTCATGTCCACCTGTATGAAATGGCTGATGCCGTTGGAGGCTGGCGCCAGGTCCGTCACAATCTCACCCACGTGGTATATGGGTCCAGGTGTCTCCTGCTCAGAGGCCTCTTCACTGCGGGCTCCTGCGAAGGGAAGACCGAAGTACACAAGCAGCGCAATGAGCATCAACAACGATGCTGCAAGCAATGACCATCGCAAGTATTTGTTCATGTTGCGCAGCTCTCCCGCGAGAAATGTCCCATATGCCATGCAGCCCCCTTTAAAAGGGTGGGTGAAAGGATGCGAAATGTGTCTTTCGCAATCTGCACCAAACCCGGTATGGCCGCCTGTGTTCTCCCAATCTATTATCATCAATTATCCCTCCTTGTTTGAGTGGCTGGTCACCGGGACTTCGGTTTGCGGGATGGTCCGTGCCCCGGATCGGGACAGGATCACATTCTGCGGAATCAAACTTCAGCCACCTGCCTCGCGCAGAGGGGCCGGCATCTGTGCCGGACTGGCTGCGAGGCATCCATTCATGACGAGAGGGACCGCAGGACTGTTCAATATGATGCTGTCTTTCGGTTAAGCGGGGTCATCGGCCCGCTCTGCGCTGCCGCCGCTGCATAATCCAGTTGCCCCCGGGGGGCTGATCTGGTATCATTGCGTTGACGCGCCAGTAGCTCAGGCGGATAGAGCAAGGGATTCCTAATCCCTGTGCCGGGGGTTCGAGTCCTCCCTGGCGCACAAGCCCGGATGGTCGTCCGGGCTTTGCTATTGCCGCAATCACAAGGGGAAAGGCCCGGATAATATGGTTGATGAGCGGGGAATGCACAACACGTTTATGGGTGCCGCCCTTGAAGAGGCGAACTGTGCTCTGGAGAGGGACGAGGTGCCTATTGGTGCCCTGGTCGTCTCACCTGCAGGGCAGATCCTGGGCCGTGGACATAATCTGCGTGAAACCACTGGAGATCCCACTGCGCATGCGGAGATCCAGGCCCTCCGATCGGCGGGAGAGACGCAGGGGGACTGGCGCCTCGAAGGATGTGATCTTTATGTCACCGTTGAACCCTGTCCCATGTGTGCGGGAGCGGCAGTGAATGCGAGGATTCAGAGGATAATCTTTGGAGTTCGGGATCCCAAGGCAGGGGCAGCTGTGAGCCTGATGTCTCTGACCTCCGATGTTCGACTCAACCATCAGGTTGAGGTGATCGAAGGCGTGAGGGGAGACGAGTGTGCGTCGATCCTGCAGGAGTTCTTCCGGCGGCTGAGGACTGGTCGCTGACGGTTGCGGATGTTATAATGTACTGTGAGTTGGGACGCGGTCCAGCGGAGAGGTGGCCGAGTCCGGTTGATGGCGCGGCACTCGAAATGCCGTGTTCCCGCAAGGGAACCGTGGGTTCGAATCCCACCCTCTCCGCCAGTATTCTCACTGAGCGGTGAGACTCTCAAATGTGAATACGGAGAGGTGTCCGAGTCCGGCTGAAGGAGCACGCCTGGAGAGCGTGTGGGCGGGTAACCGTCCCGTGGGTTCGAATCCCACCCTCTCCGCACAGATTTGGCCGTGCTAGACGGGGAGATAGCGGTGCCCTGTACCTGCAATCCGCTACAGCAGGGTTGAATTCCTTCCCGAGGCTTTGTTTCGGTGGGGCCTGCCCCGTGTAAGTGGTGTTGACGGCTGGGTCCTGCGCAATGGAAACGCGTGAACCCCGTCAGGCCCGGAAGGGAGCAGCGGTAAGCGCGAACTTCCATGTGCCGCAGGGGTGCCGAGTCCGAGCTAACTGCGCGGGTAACGCCCATCGTGGCGGGTCGACGGAAGGTGCACGGCCATTACATACATCCGTCCATCGGAGGAAATCGTTTCTGACCGTTGTTGCGATTCGCGAAGACGTAGATGTGAATCTTGGTGGTGAACCCTGTGCAGAGATCATCGCTGTATCGTCAGTGGCGTCCCCGTCGCTTCGATGACATGGTCGGCCAGGAGCATGTGGTCACCACATTGAAGAACGCGGTCACGAGAGATCAGGTGGCCCATGCCTACATTTTTGCCGGACCCAGGGGTACCGGCAAGACCACCGCAGCTCGTCTTCTGGCCAAGGTCGTCAACTGCGAGAACGTTGCTGAATCAGAGGCTGAACCCTGCAATCAATGTGAGCTGTGCCGCGCAATCGACTCGGGATCATCCCTGAGTGTTGTTGAGATGGATGCGGCTTCCCACAGGGGCATTGATGACATCAGGGAGCTGCAGGAGCGCGTGCCCTATGCCAGCACCTCCGGGCGCTTTCGCGTATACATTCTGGACGAGGCCCACATGCTTACTCCTGAGGCCTTCAACGCCTTGTTGAAGACCCTGGAGGAACCGCCCAGTCACGTGATTTTTGTCCTCGCCACCACCGAGCCCCACAAGATCCCTGCCACCGTTCAATCGCGCTGTCAGCGATTCGACTTCCGCTATTTGACTGCAAAGGAGATCGCCGCCCGCCTGCGACAGGTCATAGAGGCGGATGATGCTCTCGAGGTCACCGAAGCAGCCGTCTGGGTCATCGCCCTGCAGGCCGGCGGCGCGGTTCGGGATGCCCTGGGGCTTCTCGAGCAGTGCCGTGACTATTCTTCGGGCAGGATAGAAGAGGATGATGTTCACAGGGTGACGGGTGCTGTCCCCAGGGAGGCTCTCTCGAAGTATGCCCGCCATATGAACTCGGGTGATGTTCCCGGTCTCATAGAGCTGGTCGATGGGGTGTCGATGGCCGGTGCTGATATGTCGCAGTTCATCAGGGACCTGCTGGCGTATTTTCGGGATATGCTTCTTTATCGGGCCAGTGGCGGGTCCTACAAACCCATCATGCCCGAGGGTGATCTGCAGGAAATGGAGGCCGTTGCCGGGGGCTTTGACCTGCCCCGTCTCCTCGATATTGTGGACCGGCTGGCGGAGACAGAGGATCGCACCCGGTACTCCACCCAACCGCGCTTTCTTCTCGAGATGGCCACCATAAGGCTGGCGGGGGCGAGGATTGAGGCCGCAGCACAGAAAGAGGTGCTCATCTCTGAAAGGGAGGAAACGGGGACTTCAGTGCGAGCAGGGGAGAAGGATCTCGTGACGGATTCGCGGGGCCCAGCCGCGCCCGATCGCGCTGTAGGATCTCGCGGCGACAGGTCCCAGAAGCGTGAGGCTGAGTCCGAGGCTGCTACTGCATCCGACGATCCGGAAAAGACCTGGATCCGGGTCAAGGAAGCGGTGAAGAGGGAAAGCCTGCCCACTCACGCCCTCCTGCAGCCTGCCCGTTTCGGAGGCATAGCTGATGGATCTTTCCTGGTCGTGTTCCAGAATCAGTTTCAGTTTCATCGTGATCGCACTCAGGAGCAGCGTCGCGAGATTCTGGAGCAGGTGGTCAGGGAGGTCACTGGACGCGACTTGAGGATACGCTGTCTCATGGAATCAGAGATTGAGGCCTTGTCCCCGGGCGAGGTCCAGTCCACCCACTATGAAGATTCGGCGAATAGTATGGAAGCATCTGATGATGACGCGACGCGTGGCTCAGAGGCCGAGGCTGCACCTCCGGAAGATGAGGGTTCCGGCAACGGCGAAGATGCCGACGACATCGTACAGGAAGTGCTGAATATGTTCTCGGGTAGGGTGGTAGGAAGCCTGACGGATATGGATGTCTTTCGCGATGAACCCCGCCGACCTGACCCCGGCGGGACACCCCCAGGATATTTCTGAAAGGAGAATTGTTGTGGGTTTTGGTAACATGGGAAAGATGATGCAGCAGATTCAGAAGATGCAGCAGGAGATGGATCAGCTTCAAAACACACTGGATCAGAAGACGGTTGAGGCCCAGTCCGGTGGAGGCGTGGTTCGCGTGGTGTGCAACGGAGCCCTTGAAATCGTGGAGTTGGAGATTGAACCTGATGTTGTTGATCCCGATGACGTCGATATGCTGCGGGATCTGGTCATCGCTGCCGTCAACCAGGGGTTGCGGGCAGCCAGGGACATGGTAGGCGAGGAGATGAGCAAGATCACAGGTGGGCTGAACCTCCCCAATATTCCAGGACTCACCAGTTGAGGAGAGGGTAACTGTTGTCATCCTTTTTTGCTCCTCCAGTTGCCCAGCTCATTGAGGAACTGGCAAAGCTGCCGGGGATCGGTCCCAAGAGCGCACAACGCCTGGCCATGCACATCATCAAGAGGCCCGAGGAAGAGGTTGTGGCGCTGGCGACTGCCCTGGTCAACGGCAGGCGGAAGGTGCGTTATTGCTCGGTATGCACCAATCTGACGGACCGTGACCGCTGTGAGATATGCACTGATGACTCACGCGAACCCGGCATAATCTGCGTGGTGGAGGACTCCTCCGATGTGGTGGCCATGGAGAAGACCCGTGAATACGATGGACTCTATCACGTCCTCGGCGGTCTGATCTCGCCCATGGACGGGGTGGGTCCTGATGATCTTCGCATCAGCGAACTGCTCCAACGTCTCCGGGGCGGGACAGTGCGAGAGCTGATAATCGCCACCGATCCAACGGTTGAGGGGGAGGCGACCGCCATGTATCTGGCCCGCCTTCTTGAGCCGCTGGAGCTCGAAATCACCCGGATCGCCCGCGGTCTCCCAGAGGGCGGAGATCTTGACTATGCCGATGAAGCCACTTTGAGCCGCGCCCTTCAGGGTCGATATCCCATCACTTAGAGTCTTCCAGGGTGTCGCGTGCGCTCGCCAATGCACGCAGGCACCCCTTTGTGTTCCATCTGCTGTCACATAAACCCAGCCAGGATTGGAAATACATATGTACTGTAGTGAGTACGTTTTTGCCGCATATGACATAGATGTATAGGTATGGGTTCAGTGGCATCAGAAGCCCCTGAGAGGATGGGAGACATGAGCAAGGAGTCTCAGGATGTCTCTGGTGAGGTGGGACAGAGGGCAGGCCGGGTCATTGGGCAGCTTTCAGATCGTCTCAATCCTCCCGAGGACCCCGGTCCGACGGGCGAACAGCAACAGTGGTGGAGCGCTGTTGATGAGGCACACCGTGAATGGAAAGATGCCCAGGCCTATTTTCAGAATGTCTCGGATCCTGATCTTGTTGATCATGCGATACACCTGCTGGCTGCTGCTGAGAAGAAGTACGGTTATCTGCTCAGCCAGGTGCGGCGTGAACTGAGAGAGGGTTGACTCCGGGAGGTCCAGCAGTGACCCCTTCCTCCGGGGGTCGGGGACAGGCCCTGATCCTCATCAGACATAATCCATTATCCCACACATAGGTATTATACTGAGGTGGCAAAGGTGGACTACCGGGTAGTATTTGCTTTCTTGTTTGGGCTCCTCTTGATCTACGTGGTTGTGCGACTCCTCTATCTGCCCCTGCGCTGGCTTCTGGTGGTCCTGTACAATGGGCTCATCGGGGGGGTTGCACTCTGGCTGTTCAACCTGGTCGGGTCATATCTGGGGCTGCACATCGCCATCAATCCCCTGACGGCCCTGATAGCAGGTTTTCTGGGGGTGCCTGGCGTGGTGGTTCTGGTGATCGTCCAGTATCTGATCCAGTGATCTGGAGGGATGGTAGTACGCCGCCAATTCCCGCATCACTTTTTCATTTGTGTCTGTCCGGGCAGGGACCTGTGCCCAGCCCGAGCCACAGCGCTCCCGCATCGCATGCCTGATTCCGTTTTTTTTGTCACAGGATGAGAGGTATCCTCCGGGACGATGCTGTGAGGAACAGATCCCGGCCCGGCACCGCCCGCCCGTCCCACTGAAATCTAACTGAGGACTCAAGGGTTGAACGCGTTACCTCACAGTGTCATCCCCTCCGCACGCAGAACCGAATTGCCACGATAACTCATTCCTCTTTTCATGTAAGGGACATAATGTCCGCACATAATGCCGATTCATGGTCCCAAGAGGGGCTGCGGATCCTTCAACGCACGGTTTTGGTTTTCGTGGGACGGTGTGGGTGTGTGATCCTGAGAATAGTCCCTCCAGACTGCCACAATCTCCTGCCGTCTCCGTTTCTTGACGCTTTCAGGGCACCGTGTTAGACTACATTTGCCGAGAAACCGCCGCCTGTGCACGCGTGTGCGCAGGCGCGATGAGCTGTTGAGGCAGGCCGCATTCTCCCATCGTGGGGTCGGTCCATTTGTTTGCCTGTAGCATGAACCGTCGGTCACGGGCAGGGGTAGATTGCACTCAGCGGATAATCAGGGGTCCTGGGATTCCTCGCACAGGATTAGGAAGGTTAGGAGGATACACATGGACAAAGTACTGGAGATCAGGTGGCACGGTCGAGGCGGACAGGGGGCCAAGACGGCCGCCAATCTGCTCGCTGAAGCGGCGTCTGCATCGGGAGCGTACATACAGGCGTTTCCAGAGTACGGGCCAGAACGAATGGGTGCTCCGGTTGCTTCCTTCAACCGCATTTCATCTACTCCGATCAGGATACGCTCAGCAGTGGCAGAACCCGACGTGGTGGTGGTGCTTGATGCGACCCTGGTCCGATCTGTACGTATAGCGGACGGTCTCACCGAGGATGCTGTGGTTGTTGTGAACACTGATAAGGAACCTGCAGCGATGCGTGAGCAGCTCGGCCTTGAGGGCAGACACATATTCACCGTGGACGCGAACCGGATTGCGATGGACACGCTGGGACGTCCGATACCGAATACCCCGATGCTAGGGGCAGTGATAAGGGCCACCGGCGTCCTGGAATATGACCTGTTTATCGAGTCCATGAAAAAGGAGCTTGAGAAAAAATTCGGTAGCCGCCCGGAGATAGTGGAGGGCAACCTGAAAGCCATTGAGCGTGCCTACAAGGAGGTGCAGGGCGAGTGAAAGCGGACGAGGGTGTTCCCTGCTGCGGTGAGGAGCGGTTCTCCGAAACGCCGAAGCCGGGTGCTACCTGGAAGGAAGTTCCCGGGGGCGGTATAGTGCCCTGGAGCGGCAATGCGCGGACCTATGAGACGGGCGACTGGAGGAGCATGCGTCCAATCTATGACCCCGAGGCCTGCATCCAGTGCCGATTGTGTTGGATATACTGTCCGGATTCGGCCATAGATGTCAATGATGAGGGCGAAGTGACCGGCGTGAATCTCTTCCACTGCAAGGGCTGTGGGATCTGCGCCTTCGAATGCCCTGCGGATGGGGCTCTGGAGATGGAACCTGAGGAGTCGTCTGATACTGCATGAGAGGAGATGAAACTGATGAGCTCAGCCACGCAGTCGCGTGTGGCCCTCACGGGGAATGAGGCAATTGCTCAGGCCATGAGACAGATCAACCCCGATGTGGTTGCGGCATACCCCATAACCCCACAGACCGAGATCGTCCAGATGTTCTCCAGTTTCGTCGCCGATGGAGATGTGCATACGGAGTTCGTTCGGGTTGAGAGTGAACACAGCGCCATGAGCGCGGTGATTGGATCTGCAGCTGCTGGAGCCCGGGCCATGACGGCCACGTCGGCAAATGGCCTGGCCCTGATGTGGGAGATGGTCTATATCGCTGCGTCGTATCGCCTGCCCATAGTCATGCCCGTAGTCAACCGGGCCCTCAGTGGACCCATCAACATACACTGTGATCATTCTGACAGCATGGGTGCTCGGGATTCGGGATGGATACAGCTCTATTCGGAGAATGCCCAGGAGGCCTATGACAACACAGTCCAGGCCGTGCGCATGGCAGAGCACCCCGACGTCCACCTCCCTGTCATGGTCTGCATGGACGGTTTCATCCTCAGTCACGCCCTGGATAACCTGTACCTTTTGACGGATGACGCGGTGCGTGATTTCATCGGCCCGTACGTCCCGGCGTACACGCTTCTGGATGTCGACAATCCGATCACGGTTGGCCCCCTGGACCTGCAGGACTGGTATTTCGAACACAAGAGACAACAGATCGAGGGATCCTATAATGCCCTCGACGTGATCCCCGAGGTGGGACGGGAGTATGCGGAGGTGGCCGGGCGGGACTACGGATTCTTTGAAGAATACCGCACCGAGGATGCAGACGGAGTAATCGTGGTGCTCGGCAGCACCGCCGGCACGGCCAAGGACGTTGTCGATGTGATGCGCTCAGAGGGCAAGCAGGTCGGCCTCCTGAAGATGCGCGTGTTCCGGCCCCTTCCGGTGAGGCAGCTGATCAGGGCACTGGCGGGACGACCTGCTGTTTCGGTGATGGATCGCTCCGATACGTTTTCCACTGCCGGCGGACCCGTTTACCATGCGCTCCGCCATGCCCTGTACGACTGCGAGAAACGCCCCCTGGTGAGCAACTATGTGTATGGGTTGGGTGGGCGTGATGTCAGACCTGAAGATATTCGCAGAGTGTTCGATGAAACCCTTGAGGTCGCTCGTACCGGTCGGATTGCCCGACCGATCACGTACCTGGGCGTCCGCGAGTAGGGAAGGGTGAGGTCTGTGGCGACCAATTTGCGGGAACTATCAAAGAGGGAGGTCACCCTGACGGGTGGGCATCGCCTGTGCGCCGGCTGTGGTGCGTCCATAGTGGTCAGACAGATGATGGCTGCTGCCGACACTCCGATTGTGTCTTCGGTGTCCACTGGCTGCCTGGAGGTGGCCACTACCATCTATCCGTATACTGCCTGGGCTAACTCGCTGATACACAGTGCCTTCGAAAACTCGGCGGCGACCCTCAGCGGTGTGGAGGCAGCGTACCGTTCACTCAAGGCCCAGGGCAGGATCGATGAAGAAATCAAGTTCATCGCCTTCGGCGGTGACGGGGGGACATACGACATTGGGCTGCAGTCGCTCTCGGGGGCGATGGAACGCGGACACAACATGGTATACGTGTGTTATGACAATGGGGCGTATATGAACACCGGGATTCAGAGATCCAGTGCCACACCTCTGGGTGCTGATACCACGACGAGTCCAGCAGGCAAGAAGGTGCCGGGCAAGCCCGAACATCGTAAGGACCTGACCGCGATCATGGCGGCTCACAACATCCCCTATGTGGCCCAGACCACTCCGGCGCACTGGCGGGATCTGGTCACCAAGACGCAGAAGGCACTTGCAGTTGATGGCCCGGCTTTTCTCAATGTCCTGGCACCGTGTCCTCGCGGCTGGCGTGTCCCTCCGGAGGAGACAATCGATATTTTGCGGATGGCCGCTGATACTTGTTTCTGGCCGCTGTTTGAGGTCGACGAGGGCCAGTGGAAGATCACCTACCGACCCAGGGAGAAGAAACCGGTTGAGCAGTGGCTCAAGCGCCAGGGACGGTTCCGGCACCTGTTCCGTGAAGAGAACCGACCGATACTCGACGAACTGCAGGCCGAGGTGGACCGGAGCTGGCAGCGGCTCCTGCGCCTGGAAGGTCGGGACACCGGCGACGAGTGAAAACGCGCAGTGCAATGAGGATCTCCCATGACGGGGACGGTCGCCTATGTCCGTCCCCGTCATATAACGATGACCTCTGCGGCGCGGGTTGCCCAGACATCGACAATGAGACTGCGGATCGTATCATGCAGGGCAATCGCACCACAAATGCTCTGGGTATGGGGGGTTGCAGACCGCTTGCGCGTCCTCAGGTGTTGGCTGGTTCTGGCGGTGATCGAACGAGACAGCTATCGCAGGAGGTCGCACAGCCCTGGGAGGCTTGCGGCCCGGGGCTTTCAAAGTTTCCTCCAGGGTGTTCAGACAGGGTGTCGGGAAGAGATCGCCAGCTGCGCGCGGGAATCGAACTCCCTTGACTTGATTTGCCCAGGGGTCGATGCTATAATGCTTACTGCGTCACGGAGAAATGGATCTTTGCTAGCAAGGTCGGCTTGGGGGATCGTCTAACGGTAGGACGCTAGACTCTGGATCTAGTTGTGGAGGTTCGAATCCTCCTCCCCCAGCCAGCAATTATCAAATGAGGTGCCCCGTTCGTCTAGTGGTTCAGGACGCCGGCCTCTCACGCCGGTGGCAGGGGTTCAAATCCCCTACGGGGTACCATTTTTGTCCCTCAACACGACGCGGCAAAAAGTCCGTTGATGAGAGAGGTTGACTCCGACAGGATTCGTGATACAATGACTTGCGGCGACGGGACAAGCGCCGCTCGGCTTCTTGACAGAGGGGCCGGTGAATGCTATAATTAGATACTGCATTTGGATCTTCGGTCTTTGACAAGTGAACAGTGTTCTGATGAGGGAAGTTCCAGGCGGAACTTTTACGGTAGCAGGGGAGCTGGGATTGTTGACATGTGGCCCTTGGGTCACATCAGATACAAGTGGAGAGTTTGATCCTGGCTCAGGACGAACGCTGGCGGCGTGCCTGATACATGCAAGTCGAGCGGGATGTTGCGGGTTTTCGGATCCGTCTCATCCAGCGGCGGACGGGTGAGTAACACGTGAGTAACCTACCCATCAGTGGGGGATAACACCGGGAAACTGGTGCTAATACCGCATAATGTCGATGGATTTTCGGATTCATTGATGAAAGGCTTCGGTCGTTGATGGATGGGCTCGCGTCCCATTAGTTAGTTGGTGAGGTAATGGCTCACCAAGACGGCGATGGGTAGCCGGTTTGAGAGGATGGCCGGTCACACTGGGACTGAGACACGGCCCAGACTCCTACGGGAGGCAGCAGTACGGAATTTTGCACAATGGGCGCAAGCCTGATGCAGCGACGCCGCGTGGGCGATGAAGGCCCTTGGGTTGTAAAGCCCTGTCAGTGGGGACGAATTCTGACGGTACCCATTGAGGAAGCCCCGGCTAACTACGTGCCAGCAGCCGCGGTAACACGTAGGGGGCGAGCGTTGTCCGGAATTACTGGGCGTAAAGGGCGCGTAGGCGGGCTGTCAAGTCAGATGTGAAAGCCCCCGGCTCAACCGGGGAACTGCATTTGAAACTGTCAGTCTTGAGTACAGAAGAGGAGAGTGGAATTCCCGGTGGAGCGGTGAAATGCGTAGAGATCGGGAGGAACACCAGTGGCGAAGGCGGCTCTCTGGTCTGTAACTGACGCTGAGGCGCGAAAGCTAGGGGAGCAAACAGGATTAGATACCCTGGTAGTCCTAGCCGTAAACGATGGGCACTAGGTGTGGGAGGTATCGACCCCTTCCGTGCCGGAG
>PWUC01000038.1 GCA_003562655.1 Clostridia bacterium | reverse complement strand
TGAGGGAAGTGGTCTCAGCGGCATTGGAATCCATATGGACAGTTACACTCCTTCTGCCTTGCGGGCGCCTGGGCGCCCCTCTTTGCAATCGCGACACAGTCAGAACCTACACGGATCCCCGGGTCGGAGCATTCTCGGGCTCTGTCCCCCCCCCTTTGTGCAGCCTGGATCACGTTCCTCTACTTCTACCAACAGGTGCCCGCTCCTTCAAAGGCCGGGGCCCTTCCCGTGCCAGTTCTGGGACATGCACACACGGTTTGCGGCTTCCTGCGCATCTGTTTCACCCTGGAGTGCGCGGGCCGCCCGGACGGCATCTCAGGCAGATGTCATGGCCGGGCTCATGAGTACCCCAACAGCTCGTAAGCACCATGGAGTAATAGCACCCGGTGGATCGAGGGGTCGCGGAAGGTCCGCAGGCGGAGGTGGATGCCAGGACGCGTTCTGTGACAACCCTGAGCCTGCGACATGGTGTGTCTAGGATCCAGGACTCCACGGATCATAACGCCACACCAATGATCCCGAGGGCGAATCGCCGTGTATGGCAATAGCAGAAGGGCGTTTGTGTACTGAAGAGTCTCAACGGAGGAGCAGGGAACGGGGGACCACCACTCACCGGACTACCGGGAGAAAAGGCCCGGCTCCGGATCAGGGAAAAGAACTGGCCCTCATCGAAGTCCTGTGGGAGGAAGCCATTCTCGATGAGCGTAAGGAACTCATGGTCTGCCGGTTGATAAGCTGGAAGTCGCAACGAACGAGGTGACACTGAAGATCAAATACCTGGAGGAGACTACGATTCCCATCGAGCACGGTAGGTGATGTTCATTCACGCAGCAATCGAGCGCCCATCGCCATAGTGGAGCCGGACGCTCTATTGCTCTTGACTAACACCTTCGGTCCGGATTCTACAGTGTTGAGTAACACGAGCAGCACAGGGACTCATCAGCGTGGTCAGTGGATTTGCCGTGGATCAACGGGTTTCTCGGCATGTATATTAAGGGTTCGGGGAGGCTGTTCGACCTCCAGTGCATTGAATATGCCTTATGACCCCAGTACGCTGGGTCATAGCACCGTGAGGAGCTTCATCCAAGCGAGGTCCAACATGATCTTACGCCAGCTCTAACCCGTAGCCCATTTGCCACCCGCATAGGAAGCAGCGCCAACCGGCATAAAACAATGCGAGCACGACTCCGATCCTCATAACCGATGGTTGACCGGCCGCATCACCAGGGTCTGCTTCAGGGTGCGAAAGGCGTCCGGGATGCCCGCCAGCAGTTTGCAGCCGGGGGCCACATTTTCGGCCTTCAGGGTGTCATCGGAACTACGGATCAGTCACTTACCATCGCACCGTCCATTCAGCCTGATCCTGCCCTTATCCGGTGAAGGTGGCAATTCCTCAAGAGGTGCCGGCCCTCTAACGCACTCGGTGCCTAACGCCCTGGCGAAACAGAGGACGTTGCCCTTGTAGTGCTCCGAGACGAGGCGAAGACCTGACCTGTTCATGTGCCTGACAACCTCTCCGTTGCCGATATGCATCGGGTGCACCGATACCATGCCGCCCGGCTTCAGCACCCGATCCATCTCCCGCAGGAGGCGGCGGATGTCGTCCACAGCGTGGATGACATCGAACAGCAGGATCGTGTCCACCGATGAGGTGGGAAGGCCGGTATGAAGATTTTCCGAGAGTATCACCTCGACGTTAAAGAGTCCGCTGTCCTTGCAGCGCTCCTTCACAGTCTCGAGGACATCGGCCTTCCTGTCGAGTGCATAGACCCTACCGCTGCCCACGAGGCGAGCGGCGGGGAGGACGTAGCTGCCTGCACCGCATCCAAAGTCAAGGACGCTGCTTCCATCACCCACCCCTACGGCAGCAGTACTTCGTGGGCATGTTCCGCCAGAAAGGACTTCCAATCCATCTCGTTCATCGAGTTCAAACCCCCTGATGTGAGGATCGGGGCAGGAGAAAGCAACGCCAATATCCGGTGGGATCCCAGGTTGTCCGCCCCTTCGACGAGGGAGACCCCGAATGGCAAGGGCATGCTGTTCCGGGTCAGGTGTGCGTCGAACCCGACCCGGAGCATGCATCCGCTATATGATCAGCGCATCCTTTCGTGCATCCCAGCTGACCGTGTTTTCCACGGTGAACACTTTCTCCTCACCGAGCATCCTCCTGGCGTGGACCGTGCCTTCTTCCAGCGAGATCTCGTACCCGGAGACATCTTCCCACAGCTTTTTGTCTTCAGATATTGCCCCTCTGTAGATGGTGACATTGCACACCTGGGTCTACCTCCTTCCTCAACGCGGTCGCCATGATCCGCGGTCTGAGTCGCGCGCCATGCATCGTCTGCGCCCTCAGGTGCCGACCGGAAATCTGTTCCTCCCCGCCCGCCTCCCGGAGGCCCGGTGGGAAGCGGGAGGGAAGGGACAGTACCGACTTATCAGCAGTTGTGCCCTCCCCTGCTCATATAATGCCGCAGATAGTGTAACACATTTGCGGCAAGAAGTGCTACTGCATCTCGTGCCCATGCATCCGAGGGACACTATTTGTCGTGTGTGCCAGCCATGACTGAGCGAGTCTACGAAACAAGATGATGGAAGGTATAGAGTTCGCAGAGCACATGATCGCGGTGGCCATGGGGAGTGCTGGGGACATGGCACGGATCCACGGAGAACAAGGCCCTGTGTCACTCCTGCTGGGCGCTCTGTTGGATGGGGGGTTGGGGTTGTCCCATGAAGAAGGCATTCTCGTGGTCATGGACGGCTCCAGGGGCCTCAGGGCCGCGGTTATCTTCCCCTGCCGTTTCCCAGCACCGGGTGTGTACAGCGAATGCACGGGCCCAGCTCTGAGGCCTCCACGACCACGGCGCGGTAGGTAGGGGGAACGTCAGGAGCGGCAGCTCCGACCTACTGCCGCGCCGCCGACGATCACTGCTGCGATCAACACCAACAGTGTGATTCTCTTCAACGATCCCACCTCACAGGAACAGAGTACCCAGGCGGGCCAGAAATCCTCCGACCGCGAAGGCGACGGCGGTGGTGCCGAGGAGCACGCCACCGGCGAAACGCGCTCCGAACTCACGGATCAGGACGGCCACCATGGCTATGCAGGGAACGTAGAGAAGGGCAACCGTCGCCCCCACGAACAGCTGAAGGGGGCTGAGACTCATGTCGAGCAGGGGCAGTACGGTCAGCTCCCTACGGAACAGGCCGAGGAGCAGGGGAACGGCTGCCTCCTCGGGCAGCATGAGCCACCAGGAGACCACGGGCCTCAGTGCTCTCCCCACGATCAGGACCATCCCGGTCTCGTACAGGAGGGAAGCAAAGGCCACACCGCCTATCACGGGAGGGACCGCATCCCAGAGGTAGTGCTTGGTGCGCACCCACAACTTCTTGGCGATCACGCCTGCCCGCGGCATTAGGAGCTCCGGTACCTCCATCAGGGTGGGAGGTCGAACTCCCGGCATGAGGCGGTTCAGGGCCGTACCTGCACCCGCCAGGGCGACCACAGCCACCACACCCAGGGCCACCAGGGACGCGACCGACCCCGCCGCCATGAGGGAGATGAAGGCTCCCGTCTGGGCGATGCAGGGAACGGAAAGGGACACCAGGATGGCCACAAGCGCCCTCTGCCTACGTGACTCCAGGGCCCTGCTGGACATGATCGCCGGGATCCCGCAGCCGTAGCCGAGAAGGATGGGGATAACTCCCTGCCCGGAGAGCCCTATCCGGTTCAACAGGCCGTCGAGCAGGACTCCCAGGCGCGGCAGGTAGCCACTGTCCTCGAGCACACTGAGTATGAGGTAAAAGGACAGTACGTAGGGCATGACGAGGGTGAAGGGCCACTCAAGCCCCTTGGTAAGGAAGCCGTACTCGCCGACCATGATGCTTCGGAAGGTACCCGCGGGAAGGAATCCCTGCACGACGCCAACTATCCCCGGGATGATCATGCCCCGGAAGAGAGGAAGGAGGAGCCACTGGCGCAGCACCATGCCCATGCCGACCATCAGGCTGATAGACAAGGCCAGTGCCGCGAGGGCCAGGGGTAGTCCCGGCCATGGTCGCATCAGGAGGTCGCCCCACAGCTCACGGCGGGACGGCGCTCGCTGTACCCCTCTCATCACCCGGGCAGCCAGGAGCTCGGCATCTTCCCAGCTGAAGGCGACGGGAACCTCGGGAGGCTTTCTGCGATCATGCAGTAGACCCTCAACGGTGCTTCTGACCTCAGCCATGCCACTGCCAGTCACGGCCACGGTTTCCACCACGGGGATTCCGAGGCGGCCGGCGAGCTGATCCACCTCGATGCTGCGGCCCTTCTCATGCAGGAGGTCGACCCGATTTAGGACCAGCACGGTGGGTCTCC
>PWUC01000055.1 GCA_003562655.1 Clostridia bacterium | reverse complement strand
GGGCTGATCCGGAGGTTCACACCGCTTTCGGGTCCCTGATAAAGAGCCCACGCTCCTTCGGCAAGGGACCGGTGGTGGCCAGTGTACACGCCGGCATTCTGGGAGATCTCGATTACTGGGCCTGCTTTGTCCTCGGTTGGACGGATGATCCGGATGTGGCTGAATTCACCCTTCGCTTCAGCACCGGAGGCGAGCTAACCCTGGATGCGGAGACGCACGAGTTCTTCGTGGGCCTGGTGGCCAAGACCCCACGTGACCTGGATGACAAAGAAAGGGATGTTGATATCCGAGACCGCATATGGGGAATAGAGATATCCAGGATAACCGCTTACGATGAGGACGGCAAGACCATCGATGACAGGACACTGTGGATTGGATTCAACCCTCACCAACACTCGGAAACCTGATAACCGCCCGCAGAACCCTGCTTCTTCAAGACTCTCTATACTACCCTACCCTCCATGGCCAGCCTTCAACTGCTCCATGCAGTCAACGTGGTAGGCTGTCTTAACCCTGCTGCTCTCATCCGAGGATGAGGCGACGTAATACTCAGGCGCAATCTATGCCCGCCGGGTCCGTAGACCCTCCCGCACATCCCGCTCAGCCGCAATATGCGGCAATACTTGTCCCGAGCTGCCGCGGGGTGATATGCTCAGGCTGTAATCAGAAGGGGAGTAGCCGGGTCCGCACGCGGACCCACCGGTCGACGTCAACACGGCAGCTCATGCCCGTTGGCCGGGCTCGGAAACGAGCAGGCCAGACCTTCGGACCATCGTGGTGCGAAGGTCTTATCGTTTCTGAGATCGGGGGAGATTGACGTGCAGTACCGGCTCTTCGAAGGACTGGCTCACTTCACCCCCGCCCACGGGCTGATGCTGGCCGTCGGCGGAGTGCTCATCTACCTTGCGATTCGGCACAAATACGAGCCCATGCTGCTTCTGCCCATCGGTTTCGGCTGCATTCTCGCTAACATCCCCATGTCCGGAGCACTGGCCCCCGAGGGGTGGCTGTCCAAACTGTACGACGCCGGAATAAGGACTGAGCTCTTGCCCATCCTGATCTTCATCGGGATCGGCGCCATGATCGACTTCGGGCCCCTTCTCTGTCAGCCCTCCACGGCCCTTCTCGGGATGGCTGCCCAGTCCGGGATATTCATCACCGCCGCCATGGCCCTGTGGATGGGGTTCGGCACGGGCGAGGCTGCCTCCATCGGTATCATCGGTGCCGCCGACGGTCCTACCTCCATCTACGTCTCATCGCGGCTCGCCCCCTCACTGCTGGCACCCATCTCGGTGGCCGCCTACTCCTACATGTCCCTGGTACCGATAATCCAGCCCCCCATCATCCGCGCCCTGACCACCCGAGCAGAACGCCGCATCCGGGCCGTCTCCGTCAGCCGTAGGGTCGGGCGCTTCCCAAGGCTTCTCTTCCCCATAATCGTCACCGTGGCGGCAGGGATCATAGCACCCGTGAGCACTGAACTGATAGGTGCACTCATGTTCGGAAACCTGCTGCGCGAATCCGGGGTCACCGAGCGGCTGTCGACATCGGCCCAAAACGAGCTCTCGAACCTGGTCACCCTGCTCTTGGGAGTCACGGTGGGCTCAACGATGAACGCCGAGGTGTTCGTGAGGGCCGAGACCCTGATGGTCCTCGCCATGGGTCTCATCGCCTTTTCCCTGGGAACCGCGGCCGGTGTCATCCTGGCCAAGTTCATGAACCTCTTTTTGACCCGCAGGATCAATCCCATGATCGGGGCCGCCGGTATCTCGGCCTTTCCAATGTCGGCACGGGTGGTACACACCATGGGTCTCGGTGAAGACGCGGAGAACTTCCTGCTGATGCAGGCCACGGGGGCCAACGTGGCCGGGCAGGTGGGATCCATAATGGCGGGAAGCATCCTCCTCACATTGTTCCTGGGGTGAAAAAGTCGGTGGGCGGGGACCTGTTCATCTGCCCGGCGGTGATTAACACGGGGTATGACGGCAATCTGTGGTGCCATGCCCGGGGACTCACCAGGGCGACATAAAAAGATGAGCTCACCCATCAATCTTAGACGCATACAATGATTCTGGATCTCGCAGCGAATCCGCACGACCCATCTTGCGGGTCGGTGCACGGCTCGGCTGCGTCGATGTCGACCGATCATTTCGTCGCACCCCCTGCCGGTGGCGGGGCTGCAACTGGGATTCGCCCTGGGATCCCCAATGGGGTTTGAGGCTCAATACGCGCAGGCTGTGACCTCTGCCCATTCTCTGCAGCGTTGAGACGTCGCAGTATGTCAATGCAGTGGCAGAGACGCCTCCGATCCGCTCGGAAGCCCTCAAACGGCCCCATACAGGAGACTGGGGAGGTGCTGAGCATGGCAAGTGCAGTCCTGGAGGTTCAAGACCTGTCCGTCTCCTATTTCGGTACCCGTGTCCTGACGAACATCTCGTTCTGCGTCCATGACGAAACGATAGTGGGGATCCTTGGACCCAACGGAGCGGGTAAGACGACCCTGCTCAAAGCCATCCTGGGACTCATCGCCGTGGATTCGGGACGGGTCCAGGCCTGGGATCATCCCGTATCCGACATCCGCCACCGGATAGCCTACGTGCCCCAGCGGAGCAGCATCGACCTGGACTTTCCCGTGACCGTTGAGGATGTTGTGATGATGGGGAGGTACGTTCACCTGACGTGGTGGGGTCGACCCCGGCAGCAAGATCGACAGTACGTTGAGCAGGCACTTGACCGGGTGGGCATGCTGTCTCATCGACGACATCAGATAGGTGCTCTCTCCGGAGGCCAGCAGCAGCGCGTATTCCTGGCGCGGGCCCTGGTCCAGGAGACCGACCTCCTGTTTCTCGATGAACCCTTTGCTGCCGTAGATGCTCCCTCCGAAAGCATCATCATCGACATCCTCCGCGAAATGCGGGATGCCGGCAAGACAATCCTCGTGATTCACCATGACCTCAACAAGGCTGAAAGGTACTTCGACAGCGTGATGCTGCTCAACAAGGAGCTGGTGGCCTACGGCAGCAAGGATGAAGTGCTGCGGTTAGATCACCTGAGAGAGGCGTATGGCAGCTTGATCGAGGTAACAACGTCTCCCGGTTCGAACCTGATGGTGGTGAACTCTTAGTGACGGCCCTCGTGCACTTCCTGGAGGCAGTCACTCGTTATCAGTACCTGCAGAACGCCCTCTTCGCCAGCATCATGGTCGGCGTGATCTGCGGCATCATCGGATGTTTCATCATCCTCCGCCGCATGGCCCTGATGGGAGAGGCCATCTCCCATGCCGTCCTGCCGGGGGTGGTCATAGCTTACATCCTGGGCTACAGCTTCTTCGTGGGAGCGGTCACCACCGGGGTTCTCACGGCCCTTGCGATCGGCTGTATTTCTCGGAACACGAGGATCAAGGATGACACCGCCATCGGCGTGATGTTCACCGCGGCCTTCGCCCTGGGGGTGGTGCTGATTACCCTCCAGCGGGGCACCGGCACCATGCTGTGGAATATCCTCTTCGGAAATGTCCTGGCTGTCTCCCGCGCAGACCTGCTCATGACCTGCAGCGTGGGCCTGGTGGTCATAGCGTGCATCTGTATCTTTTACAAGCAGCTCCTGCTGAGCACCTTCGACCCCACGATGGCACATGCCGTCGGGCTGCCCACGGGGTTGATCCATTACCTTCTGATGCTGCTTCTGTCCCTGGTCACGGTGGCATCCCTGAAGACCGTCGGCATAATCCTGGTGGTGGCCATGCTGATCACACCCGGAGCTACCGCCTACCTGCTGACCGACAGGCTTTCGAACATGCTGTGGCTTTCGGCCCTCCTGGGAGTGGTCGCCTCGGTCACGGGTGTGTACTTCTCGTTCATCTATGATGTTGCTACCGGAGGCTCCATCGTCCTGGTCAGCACACTCTTTTTCACCCTCGCCTTCTTGTTCGCACCGAGGCAGGGGGTCGTATCTCGTTGGTATCGCGTGCGAAACCGGCGTCTTGCCGACAACACAAGATGACTGGAGGGATCTCGATTGAGTAGGTCTTTGGCCCTGAGGCTGCTACTGGTGCTGATCACCGTCACGTCGGCAGCAGGATGTGGTGCTGAGCATTCCGAAGAAGGCTTCGAATCCATAAGGATCGTCGCCAGCATCTCCATCATAGCTGACCTGGTGAAGAATGTTGCCGGGGATCGCGCCGTCGTCGAGTACCTGGTTCCGAGAACGGAGAACCCCGAGGACTACGAACCCATCCCGAGTGATTTTCAGAAAGTGAGCGATGCGGACATATTCTTCGTCAACGGGTGGCAGCTGGAGGGATGGCTGGAGGGTGTGATCGCCAACATCTCTGAAGCCAGGGTCGTCAGGCTGGTGGACGGAGTGACGG
>PWUC01000224.1 GCA_003562655.1 Clostridia bacterium | reverse complement strand
GAAGGTTCAGCGCCATGGTGGTGATGAAGATCATCACCCCGGGGAACGTGGCAACCCACCACGCCCGGTGTAGGACCCTTCTCCCCAGCGTCAGGATGTTGCCCCAGCTCGGCTGCGGCGTGGCGGCTGCGTTCCCAGCCCAGGGTAACTCAGCCCGGCCTCAATGAGAATGGCAGCGGCGATGTGGTCCCCACAAGACCGGGCTCACAGCTCCTGTGGCGTCGCGTGTGCGCCCTTGACAGGATGTGCTTCCTGTTTCCATAAAGCAGTGGCATCTCCCGTCCAGGGCTGATTCCACTTGCACTTCTCCGCTGAAGCGGACCGGTTTCGCTCTCAATGGCCCCCATTTCCACCGGAGACATCGAATTGCTCACTCATCAGCGAGATCCCCCGAATACTCTCGGGAGGGTCCCCTCAACACCATTCGAGGATAGAGAAGGTTCAGCAATCGAGTGGAACCAAACCCAACACTCACCTACTCGAACCTCCCAATGAGAAAGGAAGTACGTTCGAGCACCTCAAAACCGAGCTTCTCTGCCACGCGGACGGAAGGTGCGTTGTCCACACCGCACTCCCAGTGGGGAGTGCACTGCCTGGACAGTGATTCCGAAACGAACCGGGCCGCCGTCGCCGTGGCCAGTCCCCTGTTCTGTAGTTCGGGCGCCGTCTCAATGCCGATCCCGCAGAATCGATGGCCCACGTACTCAGCCGTACACCAACACCCGATCGCCCCACCGACGGCCGCCGTCCAGCCCCAACCCTTCTGCAGGAAGCGTTCCAGGGAGGGCCACATCCACTGGATCTCGCGCTTCACAACGTCGCACCCCATCGGGGACTGTTCCAGCAGTGCCCTGTCAATCGGAAGCAGCTGCGCGTCCTCCATCGCCAACTCGCAATCGAACTCGATGCTGTCCGCCCCGTAGCTGAAAAAGAGATACTCGCGCGACCCCCCCAGGAATCTGCCAAAGGCCTCCTGGAGAAGTCTCTCCGTTGCCGGCGACAGGGATCTCACCCCAAAGTGAAGCGCGCCACTTGCAGACGCCGCCTCCCGGATCTGTCCCTGCACGGTCCGGTGGAGGGCAGGCTGTATGTGGGGCGACGTCCCCTGGCCCGCCAGGTAGAACCTGTTGTTGCCCTGGTCCCAGAGTAAAGAGAAGATCCCCGGGTCACCAGGATCAAGGGTCCAGAGACGCCCACCGGTGTTGCCGCCCACAATGGAGTCAACCACCATCTCCAGCTGACGACCAGGGAATAGACTCCGCAGTTCGTTCAAACATGCGGTGCGAAGCTCGCATAGATTCATCGTCACGGCCGACCTCCATCCCTGCCGGGCTGACCTATCGTCTCATCCGCGGTTTCACTCAGGTGAGTTCCACAGCAACCGCGCATCCTGCAGGTCGGGACAGCTCCTGAATGATGCCTCCGGGTTGGTGCTCAGGAGTGGCTGGACCCCCGCCGCGGCAGTACGCACGTGCCGGCGAGTTCCCCCGGAGAACAGGTCACCCGGCTGCGGCACACCGAGCCTCACGGACCGGATCAGCGGGATCGAGCGGGAACGCGGCTGGCACATCGAGACCGACCCCGGGCCTGCGGGACGCCAGC
This sequence comes from Clostridia bacterium, assembly GCA_003562655.1. Next base: position 2,769 of record PWUC01000224.1, on the reverse strand, counting down.
AGCTAGCATCCCCTGCGCAGAATCCGCAGACCATAGAACATCGCATCCACTTCGCCGAGGGGCCCGGTGATGAACCGCATCTCGGTTTCTTCGCCGCGACGCATGATTCCGACCGTGTCCGGGCCCGTCGGCCTCAGGCGCTTTTTCTCGTCATTGGCGATGGCGAACAGTTCCCCGTCCTCGAGGACCACCTTGACTCTCATGCCCTCGCCGGACCGGTAGCTCCCGGTGTATCTGGCCAGGTGCTGGTGCGGGCATTCCCAGTCAGGTCGTACGCTCCACGCAGTCTCGATCGGCAGACCCAGCAGCAGGTTGATGGCTCCCCGCCAGATCTTGCTGACGGGCACATCCCTCACGTTGGCCAGGACGGCGGCCACGATTCCCTCTTCGGGAATGAACCCGAACTGGGCCGCTATGCCCTTGAGACTTCCTCCATGCTCCACCACGGTTGCGCCGCCGTAGTTTGGATGAACCCTCAGCCCGTAACCGTAGTAGGTATCCCTTCCGCAGGGAAACACCGGGGACGTCATCTGTGCAGTGGCACCGGCTGAGAGGATGGAGCAGTCGAGGTAGGCCCGTCCGTACCTGAGCATGTCGAGCACACTGGCCTTGAGAAAGCCGGCGCCGACCATCGCAGGAGCGTGAAACCAGTGCCCGGCCTCCATGATCTCGCCCTCGGGGCTCTTTTCATAGAGTTCGGTCACATCATCGTTGCCCTCAAGCCAGTCGGGGTGAAACCCAGTGTTGGTCATTTTTAGAGGACCGAGAATGTGTTCTTCGACGAAGCCCTCAAAGGACTGCCCGCTGACTCGCTGGACGATTGCTCCCAGCAGAGCGTATGCGTCGTTCGAATAGCTGAACTGCTCTCCCGGGGGCCCCAGCGGCTTCTCGTCAAAGCCTCTCAGGAAATCCATGTGCTGTTTGTGGGTTTCGATCGGGGGATGACGGGTCCACTCATCCCACAACCCGATCTCGCGCATCTTCTCAATCTCGCCCGGGCAGCCCCGCGTCTCCAGGTGCTTCCGCATGGCAAATTTCAACGCCGGGGTCGGCGGCAGGGCGCTGGTGTGGGTGAGAAAGTGATGAATCGTCACAGTCCTCGCCATGCTTTCATCACCGAAGGAAAATTCGGGCAGGTGCTTTCTCACCGGGTCGCCAACCGAAAGACGGCCCTGCCCGGCGAGGACCATGATGGCCAGGGCGGTGAAGGACTTGGTCACCGAACCGATGCCGTAAACGGTTTCCGCTGTTGCAGCTGCCCGTTCTGACCGGTTGCGAAGGCCGAACCCATTGCAATACAGGTGCTGCCCATCCTGCATGACGGCCACAGACAGTCCGGGAATTGAATGCTCCTGCATGATCGAACGGACAAAGGACTCAAAGGAGGACCACAGGCTGCGGTCGGCCATCTGAATCTCTCCCCTCCAGGAAATCGCGATACATCCTTAAAACGCTCATCCCGGGTCATTCCTCTACTTCTTGCCCTGCAGCCGGGGATCGAGGACGTCTCGCAGCGCATCGCCCACCATGTTTATGCAGAGAACGGTGAGCGTGATCGCCAGTCCGGGGAAGGTGACCATCCACCAGGCCCGCGTGATGAAGTTGCGCGATCCGCTCAGCATGGCGCCCCACTCGGGGGTGGGTGGAGGCGCCCCCAGCCCGATAAAACTCAGTGAGGCCGCCGCGAGTATGGCCCCGGCCACGCCGAGGGTGGCCATCACAATGATGGGCGCCGAGATGTTGGGTAGAATGTGCTTGAATATGATCTTCATGCTCCTGGCTCCCACGGCCCGGGACGCCTCAACGTAGGTTTCTTCCCTGGCGGAAAGGGTCGCCCCGCGCACCAGGCGGGTGTAGCTGGGAATGCTGGCGATGCCGACGGCGATCATCAGGTTGAACAGGTTGGGCCCGAGGATCGCAATGATGACTAGGGCCAGCAGGATGGCCGGAAAGGCCAGCATCACATCGATGAAGCGCGATATCATGTTGTCAATGGTTCCGCCGGAATAGCCGGCAATCAGACCCAAAAAGACCCCCGCAACGAGGGCAATCCCCACGGCGACCAGGCCGACGCTGAGGGAGATCCGGGCCCCGTAAATCAACCTGCTGAGAATGCACCGGCCGAGATTATCCGTTCCCAGCGGGTAATCTGAACTGGGAGGGATCAGACGGTCGCCGCGAAAGATGGTCCTGTAATGGTGCGGTGCGACCCAGGGGGCCAGAACGGCCACGATGATCAGGCAGATCACAAAGATCAGGGAGACGACTGCCGCCCGCTTCCTGCAGAAGCGGCGCCACCTGAGTTTCCAGGGACCCTCGGAAAACGCAAGATCAGGTTCCTTTTTCAAAGGCTCCGTCTCCGTGGACATGCAAACACCTCGTTTCTCATGAATACTGAATCCTCGGGTCCAGCACTCCATAAAACAGGTCAACTACAAGGTTTGAAAACACAAAGAGTGTGGCCAGCAGCAGGATCAATCCCTGGGTGGCGGGAAAATCCCGCCCCTGGATGGAGTGGACCAGGAGCCGTCCTGTGCCCGGAAGGGCAAAGACCTGCTCGATGATGACGGACCCGGACAGGATGGCACCCATTCGCAGGCCGAGAACTGTGATCACGGGGTTGAGAGCGTTCCTCAGGGCATGCCGGTAGAGGACTATTCTCTCCGAGAGCCCCTTCGCCCGGGCAGTGCGGATGTATTCCATCCCCAGTACCTCCAGCATGCTGGAACGGCTCAAGCGCGCGATCATGGCCGCGCCGCTGACGCCAAG
>PWUC01000166.1 GCA_003562655.1 Clostridia bacterium | reverse complement strand
TTTAGCTGTCGCCCTCCCAGGGCACTGATCGCTGCCAGATTCCGCCGGGACTGCACCGATCCGCCGGACGGCCACTACAGGTCGGGGCCTGCCGCGAAAGCGTGTTGATCACTCCCACCGGGAGCCCGAACACAACTGCACACTCAGACGATCGTTATCCCGGGGTGGGACTGAAAACCGCCAACTACACCCTCGAAAGCATTGAGGTGCAGCGTAGAAGGAAAACGCCGGTCCGGATGCATCTGATCCAGGCGAGGCGCAAAAAATGTCGCCTCCGCCCCGATCCTCCCTGCACGGCCTCCCCCTGCGCTCAGTCCCCGATTTCCGGCCGGCAGCCGTTTTGTCTCTCAGCCCACGGCAGGAAACCACGTCAGGAAAGAAGAACCACAGGAGCAGTATCACAATAGAGGGGAGGCATCTTGCATGCAGGTCATGGAAGCCATCGAATCCAGAAGAAGCGTCCGGAGCTTCAAACCGGACCCCGTACCCGAGGCCGATCTCAAACAGATTCTGGAGGCCGCCCGCCTGGCGCCCTCGGCCTCCAACCGACAGCCCTGGAAATTCGTCGTGGTGACGGACAGCCACAGGCGGGCCGCCCTCGCCAGGGCATCGCGAAACCAGACCTTCGTCGGTCAGGCACCCGTGGTCATTGCAGCGGTGGCCCTGGAACCGGATCAGACCATGATGTGCGGGGTGGAGCGATATGCGGTGGACCTGGCCATCGCCGTGGATCACATCACCCTGGCAGCCGCAGACAGGGGATTGGGAACCTGTTGGATCGGCGCCTTTGACCAGGAGGAGGCCCGCCGGATAACGGACGTGCCGGACCGGTACAAGATCGTTACCCTGCTTCCTCTGGGCTACCCGGCTGACGAACCCCGCCCCAAGATCCGGAAGACCCAACAGGAGATCGTGTGCCGCGAGACCTTCTCGGAGTAAACCCTGAAGCCTCCTCAGGATCGTTCTGGAGGAGGCTCCCCTGGCCCACTGCCGGACTGCCGGTGACCAGGTTCGCATTTGTGTGAAAGCGGGCAGTCATCACTGAACAGGCGGGGGATACCCCGCCTGTCCCTCATTGCCTTCTGAGGAAAATACAACAGGCCCAGGTGGTCAACCCCGTGGACAGGAGGAAAGCATTGACTATTTCCCGGGGAATATCCGGCAGACTCCAGCAATGGCCCGGACCATCATCACTCGATCTCCATGTTCACCGCAGAAGGTCTCAGCGATGCTGCTCATGAGATCCGTATCCCTCTGACAAAGCCCCCTACACGTTGTCTCCTCCGTACGGCCTCGAGAGCCGCCGACCATTGCTCACCTCACCCATGTGCACATAGTGATCCTCGATGAAGTCCCCACTCATCCGACCGTTTGCGTGAAGGGCACCGGCAGCCGGAACCCCTGGTGTACCGCCGCTCCCCGGAGCTCTGAGAAGGGTGAAACCCCGTCGGTCTGCCGGCCTGCACCATAGTTGGTGGCTGCAGAAGAGCGAGGAGGACCTGGCGCAGCGAGTTGCGCCAGGTCCCGCCCGCAGGTGAATCTGCGCATCTTCCCGGGACTGTTGGCCCGACGGGCTCCCTTCCGGCTCCGCTGTGGGCGGAACAAAACCGCCGGATCCGGGTCCTTACAGGTATGAGGCAACCTCAGACCGATCAGCAGGCACCAGGGGGGGAATGCATTGACCAGACAACACTGGCTTCTGGGCGCAGCCATCATGATCCTGGCGCTTTTGACCTTCACCGGCAGCAATCAGGACCAACCCACCCACGCGCACACCGATAACCCCGAGAGCACCCTGACGGTGAGCGGCCGGGGCGAGATCGCGGCAGCTCCCGACACCGGCCAGATCGAGATCGGCGTGCAGATCCAGCAGAGGACAGCAGAACAGGCGATTTCAGCAAATGCCCGGCAGATGGGAACGGTCGTGGATGCACTCATGGGGCTGGGAATCGACCCGAGGGACATCCAGACCTCCCGGTTCTCTGTGTCCCCGGTGTACGAGCGACCGGACAGACAGGAGAGTGTCCTGGTCGGATTCCGGGCGGAGAACAGAGTGCGGATCATCGTGCGAGACGTAAAGAGCATGGGGCGAATCATAGACACTGCAGCGGACGCTGGAGCCAATCAGATCCACAGCATCAACTTCCTGGTCTCCGACCGGGAGGACCTGGAGGAACAGGCCCTGCGCCTCGCCATCGCCGACGCCCGCAGAAAGGCCGAGGTCGCCGCCGATGAGTCAGGCGTTTGCATCGTGGGTATAAGGAAGATCGACATCTCGGGTGACGCCGTCACCGTGCCCATGGTGAGGGCCGAGGCTGCGGACGCCGTCGAAACCCCGGTGATGCCCGGGCAGGTTGATATCCGCGTGAGAGTGAGTATGACCTTTGACCTATCGAGGTGAGACCCGAGAGGGAGGTCCCCCTCCCTCTCCCCTTAGGTCCCGGGCCTGTGGGCACGGCCCGATGACCGCTCCCGACCCCTCCTCTTTCCCATCACATTCTGCCATGGTCTTCAATCTCTGCGCGCTTTGATATATATTTATAACGTGTTTCAGTCATGGGTTGGTCCTGGCTCTACCTCGACTGCCACGGCCTGGTCATCGACGGCCTCAGAATCACAAGTCCAGTAGGCGCGTGGTCTTGCACGCCGATTCCAGAAAGAAGGTGATCGTCCATGAACCAGGAGACCAATCTCTTAGACTTGCTGCAGTCCGGCAGTCCCCCCGAACTGCGGAGACGGTTGTCTGAGATCCACCCCGCCGACGTGGCGGAGGTGATTGAGAGCATCGATTCTTCAGATGAGATCCACCTTCTGACCCTGATGGCCATGCTGGACGACAGACAGCTGGCCCACGTACTGGAACAGCTCAGCCCCAACGATCAGATGCGCATGATTGAACACATGCCTCAGTCGCGCCTGCAAAGCGTGGTCCAGTTCGTCTCTCCAGACGAACTGGTCGACCTGCTTTCGCTTCTGGACACTGCCGCAGTGCGCATGTTGCTGAACGTCCTGCCGGACCGGAGCACCATCCAGGAGCTCATGCAGTATCCGGAGACCTCGGCCGGCGGTATCATGACCACGGACTTCATATCCTTCACGGGGGAACGACAGTGCGGCACGGCCCTCAACGTGTACCGCAGGCTGGCCAGGGAGGTGGAGGCCGCCTACTACATCTACGTGACCGACCTGGAGGGCCACCTCACTGGAGTTGTCACACTCCGGGAGCTCGTTCTGGCCGACTCTTCAAAGACACTGTCTGAGATCGGCAGAAGTGATGTCGTGTCCGTTCATTCCTCCGAGGACCAGGAGCAGGTATCAAACGTACTCCGTCACTACGATTTCCTGGCCATTCCCGTCGTGGACGATGATGAGCACCTGCTCGGAGTCATCACCATAGATGACGTGCTGGACGTCATCGAACAGGAGACCAGCGAGGACATCCACCGCATGGGTGGTGTCGAACCATCCGCCGAACCCTACCTGCAGACCTCGGCCTGGTCCTTCGTCAAGCGCCGGGCCGTGTGGCTCCTGGCCCTCTTCGCCGCGCAGACCATCACTGGAAACATCCTGGATCACTTCCAGGACTACATCCAGGCCGTTGTAGCCCTGGCCTTCTTCATACCGCTGCTGATCGACACGGGAGGCAATGCCGGCTCCCAGGCCGCCAGCACCGTGATCCGGGCCATGGCCCTGGGAGAGGTGACCCTGCAGGATCTGGGAAAAGTCATCTGGCGGGAGATGAGATCGGGCGTCATTCTGGGTGTCATGATGGCAAGCGCCGCCTTCATCCAGGCGACCTGGATTGGCGGGAGCACGATCATCGGATACACCGTCGGCTGCGCCCTGCTGATAATCGTCATCCTGGGAAGCATGCTCGGCGCGTGCCTGCCCCTCCTGGTCAGCCACTTCAATCTTGACCCTGCTGCAGCCTCTGCTCCCGTGGTGACCACCCTGGTTGACAGCACCGGCCTGATCGTCTACTTCATGGTCGCCCGCTGGTTGTTGAAACTGTAGCTAAGCCCGACGGGCGCAATCGACACACACGTCCGTAGCGGGGCGGACCCACAGGCGCTCGAAGGGAATGTCCCGTCCACAGGAGGAACACCTGCCGTATTGGCCTCTCTGGAGCCTTACCAGAGCATCATCCAGCGACTTCAGGTAGTCCCTGGCCTCCAACATCAGACCGAAGTCGCTCTCGCGCTCATAGGTCTCACTGCCCTGGTCTGCGGGATGGTTGTCATAGTCGGCCAGCTCCCTGATGGTCTCCGTCCGGTCCTGGCCAAAGCTGACATCCCTGAGGTAGTTGATCCTCGACTGGTAGCGCTCTCGCTCCCTCAAGAGCCTCAGCTGCAGTCGGTCTTTCTGTTCTTCAGTGATTGACAACGGCATTCACCCTCGAATAGGGTGCCCCCGGAGATGCCCCCGATTCAACGCAGCCCCTCTCGCAGGTCCAGAAGGGAGTCGCGGAGGGAACGGTACAGGGGCTGAGCCGTTCGCCACAGGCGGTACAGAATGGGGCGAAAGACCAGGTCATACTCTCCCACCAATTCCACGAACTCGGCCCCGAAGCCCTTCTTGAAGCGGTAAAGACCATAGAGGGGGTTGTCCGGGTCGAGGTCCCCCGATACCCCGCGGAAATCATACACGCTGCATCCCTGCTCCATGGCCCACTGTATCATGGCCCACTGCAGCCCGTAGTTTGGCATGACATTCCGATGCTCATTGCTGGAGGCCCCGTACAGGTACCAGACACTGTCGGACCCGATCAGCGCCACCGTCCCCGCGAGAAGCTGGCCCTCGTAATGCGCGAGGAACAGCCGGCCAAGTCCCGGCTGGAGGATCTTTTCCCACAGCTGGTGGAAATAGGACCGATCCCGGATGCCAAACTCCATGCGGGAAGACGTCACCGCGAGGATGTCATAGAAGGCGTCCATGTCCGAACGATCCTCCCCGACGCCCACCTGGACCCCGCGACGCCCCGAGAGACGGATGTTGTAGCGCGTCTTGTGGTGCATGGCCGCAAGGATCTCGTCTTTTCTTCGCCCCTTCAGCGACAGCTGCATGACGAACCGGGGCTGGATCCCCTCGAAGTTGTCGCCCGTGTCGACCTGGCGGAAGCCCAGGTCCGAAAGGGTTGGGCCCCCCCGGGAGCCCTCTTTCTCCCAGGAGGGGTCAACCTTCCAAAATATCGCCCCGGAGTCGCTGCCATATTCGGAGACTGCCGAGGCCAGAACCTCCAAGGCCTCCGCATCTTTGGGATCGATGACGGGACCCCGCGGTGAATACAGGATGGGGACGTTCATCCCCGGTACCCTGCGGGCCAGGACCATGGTCCCCGCGATGATGTCGCCACCGGCATCCCTGACGGCAAACAGCTCGGGACTCCATCCTGTGTGCTCCTTCAGCTGTCCCCAGCTGGAGGTCTGCAGAACGTTACCCCGCGGGCACCGGTTCACAAACCCGTCATACTCTTCCCGGTGGTCCTCGGTGACAATCTCACATCTCAGGGAACTCACGGAACTGATCGCCTCCACCCTCACCTGGTAGTCCAGACAACCCTTCCGCCAATCCAGGTCTCCAGAACCTCAATGTCGCGGATCCTGTCAGGGGGAACCTCCCTCGGATCCCGGGCCAGCACAGCCAGATCGGCCAGGGCTCCCCGGCGAATCAGCCCTTTCTCCCTCTCGGCAAACTCGGCATAGGCGCCCCCGGAGGTATACATGACCAGGGCCTCCTCGGGGCTCACTTTCTGATCGGGCATCCATCCCCCCGCGGGACGCCCCTTCATGTCGGTGCGACACACGGCCGCCCAGATGCCCAGGATGGGCTCGATGGGCTCCACCGGAGCATCGGAACCGGCGGCACAGATCAGGCCCTCATCCAGCATTCTGCGCCAGGAATAGCTGGTGCTCGCAAGATCCTCTCCCACCCGCTCCTCAGCGCACAGCATGTCCGTGGCCACAAATTTGGGCTGTACGGCGGCCACACACTTCATGTCTGCCATCCGGCCAAAATGCTCCTCCCGCATGATCTGGCAGTGGATCATCCGGTGCCTGGTGGAGGGCCGGGGCCATCGGCCCATGGCCTGCTGCACCGCATCCAGACTGACATCCATGGCGCGATCTCCAATGACGTGGATGGCCAGCTGCATTCCGGCGCTGTGAGCCCGCTCCGCCCACCGGTTCAGGTCGCGCACCGAGGTCACCAGGGTCCCGGAATTGCCCGGATCATCGGCATAGTCCCGGGAAAGGGCCGCACTTCTGGCCCCCAGGGAGCCGTCGGCAAACAGCTTGATCGCCCCCAGGCGCACCCAGCCGTCGCCCGCCCCCGTTGTGAGCCCCCGGTCCAAAAGGTCATCCAGTAATCCTGGGGGCAGGTCGAGATACGCGCGAAGGGCCAGACTCTCCTCGGACCGGACACCCCGGTAGACATCAAGGAGCTCCCCCAGATCCGCAGCGGACTCATTGGTCTGCACGGATGTGAGACCGGCCGCATGGCAGCGCTCCACGGCCGCACGAAGGTGCTCTCGCTGCTCCTCGACCCCGGGTGCGGGGATGATCCGCGACACCTCCAGCATGGCCTCCTCGTGCAGGACTCCCCCGGGTTCTCCGGCATCGTCCCGTTCCAGGTAGCCGGAGTCTGAATCCCGGTAGTCGCGCGTCACCTGGGCCCTGGCCAGGGCCAGCGAATTGGCCACCGCCGCGTGTCCGCAGGCCCGGCGCAAAAACACGGGCACATCGGCGGCGACCTCATCCAGGTCCTGCCGCCGGGGAAAACGTCTCTCCGCGAACGTCTCCTGGTTCCAGCCCCTGCCGATGATCCAGCTTCCCTCGCTGGCACCGGCCGCAGCTGCGCCGATGATCCTCTGCATTTCTCCGATGCTGTCGCAGCCGCTCAGATCCACAGCACCCAGACTGGCGCCGTAGCTGAGCAGGTGGCAGTGCCCGTCGATGAAACCGGGTGAGATGAAAGCACCTTCCATGTCGACCTGTTCTGCACCGGGTCCCAGGGCGCTCGTGACATCACGGTGGTCACCCACATAGGCTATCCGATCCCCGGAGATGCCAATCGCCGACGAGGTGCCGGGTTCGCAACCGGGCAGAAAGGGCCGTCCTGCAAACAGGACCTTTTTCTCGACCATCATACCTGACAACTCCTCCCCATCGAGGGAAACTCCCGCGCGCCGCTGGCAATGTCAACCGCGGCTCGAGCGAGGACCCGGGTCGCATCGATCAGAACCGCGGAGGACAACTGCTGCAGTCCCAGGGGGATCTCGGTGCACCCCGCGATGATTGCATCGGCACCGGCCGCTGCCAGCCTCTCCGCCACCGGAGGGAACAGCTGCCTGGCGCGGCGGTGGCGGCCCGACTTCACTGCATAGATCCCCTCCATGACTCGCTCCTGGTCCTTTTCGTGCGGGATCAGAACCTCTATCCCTGCGCCCTCCAGGGCTCGTTGATACTGACCGCTGGCAAGGGTGCCGCTGGCTGCCATGATTCCGACAGCCCGCACCCCGGGATGGTCGGTGCTGAGATGCAGCGCTACCTCCTCGATCATATGGACCACGGGAACCTCCACCCGACACTGGATCTGCCGGTGGAAGTGATGGGCTGCATTGCACGGCATGACCAGGAAATCGGCACCGGCCAGAAGGCATCTCTGGGCCGACCGGATCATCAGCGGCACAGGATCCGGGCCCGAACCCGTGATCGCCCGGGTGCGATCTGGTATGCCGGGGTCGCTGATGATCACGACCTCCAGGTGGTCCTGATCCCGTCCGGCCCCGGTCTCGGCGATGATCTTGGCATAAAAGTCAGCCGTGGCCTCCGGACCCATACCCCCAATGATGCCGATGACTCTCCTTGAGTCCTCACTCATCCCGCTCACGCCCACCGGAGAAGATCGGCAGGTCCATGGCCAGGCTGGACATCTCCTTCTGTGCCCCCTCGATGATCTCCATTTTTGTGATCAGATTCGCCTTGGCGCGGGCCAGATATTCCGTGATCTGGGATCGCAGTCGTTCGCTCTCCCTCTTCATTGAGTCTATGTGGTCATCGCCCTCCGCCCGGATGCGCTGCATCTCGGCCCTGGCCTCCCCGATCATGACCTGGGCCTCTTTCCGGGCGTTTTCGCGCACCTCCTCCGCCGTCTCCTGGGCAATCACCAGGGTGTGCTGCAGCGTGTCCTCCATCTGCCGGTATTGCTCCACCCGGGAGCGCAGTTCCTGGATCTCCTCCCTGAGGATCTCGTTCTCCTGTAGAGCATTGTCATACTCCCTCACGATCTCGTCCAGAAAATCGTCCACTTCTCCCGGGTGATAGCCCCGAAGGGAGCGGCCGAACTCCCTGTTATGTATGTCCAGCGGTGTGAGTGCCACCTGGATAATATCCCCCTCTCGTCAGATTAACCCCAGGATGATCCTTCGCAAAAACTGAAGGATGAAAAGCAATATGAGTGGAGAAAAATCAACGCCCATTCCACCACCCCCGGGCATCACCCTGCGAATCGGCCTGACCAGCGGTTCCGTGAGTTCGAACACCACCACATACAGTCGGTAGAAGACCTGCCCTGCGGAGCCGGTGGGGTCGGGACGCACCCATGACATGATGGCGCGAAGGATGACCAGCCACACCAGGATATTGAGCAGGGTGTCGATACTCGCGGCAACCGCATATCTGATCATGACCAGGGCCGCTCCTCCTCGTCACCCGGCGAAGGCTGCGTTCTCCGGCCCGCAGAGCGCGATGTGGACTCCGTCAGCGTGTGTATCGACACATGCCGGGGAACGAACATGACCACGTGAGCACTGACCTGCTGCATTTCCCCATCAAGGGCGTATACTGTGCCGCTCAGGAAGTCCACCACCCTTCTGGCTTCATCCCTTCCCAGATACTCGACATTTACGATGAGACCGACATTCCTCTTCAACCGGTCTGCGATCGCCTGCACGTCATCAAAACTGGCCGGCTCTGCAACTGCGACCTCGGTCAGCGTGCCACGGGTTTCCCTCTTGGGCAGACTCAGAACCCGCGATTCCCGCGGCCTCAGATCGCTGCGCCACAGCCTGTCTTCCTCATCGCTGCGGCCCGGTCTTCCTTCCCACCCTTCCTCTCCTTCCTCGACAGCATCATAACCATCCCATTCTTCGTCTGCCCCCTCCTCCTCAGGGGGCACCCAACCCAGAACCTCCGACAGCCGCTCCCACAATCCCATGAGCTCGTGTCACCCTCTTCCCCTTCTCACTTCCGCCTCTGACCAAGAATGGCCCTTCCGACCCTGATGATGGTGGCTCCCTCCTCCACCGCCACCCGGTAATCGTTGGTCATTCCCATCGAAAGGTGCTCCATGGAAACCCCGGCTATGCCCGCTCCGTCAACCTCTCTCGCCAGCTCGGCCAGGTGACGAAACACCCACCTGCTGTCCTCCTCCCCCCCGTGGGGAGCCAGGGTCATCAGGCCCGACAACTGAACCCCCTCGAGCCCGGCCATCCTGCCAGACAGGTCCAGGACCTCACCGGGTGCAACTCCACCCTTGGTCGCCTCTCCGCTGACATTGACCTGAAGCAGCACCGGGGCCTGCACTCCCAGCTGCTGGGCGCGCACGGCGATGGCCCGGGCCAGGCGGAGATTGTCCACAGAATGGATCAGCTCGCAGAAACCGACCACATGCCTGACCTTATTTTCCTGCAGGTGGCCGACAAAATGCCACTCGATCTCAGCCAGATCCTTCAGGAAGCTCCATTTTTCCCTGAATTCCTGCGGTCTGCTCTCACCAAACACGCGGAGCCCCGCCCGGATCGCCCCGCTGATCTTGACGATGGATTGCCCCTTGCTGACGGTCACAATCCGGACCGAGGCTGGATCGCGACGTGCCCTCTCGCAGGCTCGCTTCACCTCATCGACGACCCTCGCGTACCTCTCGGCCCAAACCCTCCAGGGCTCCCCAGCCCCGTCCACGGAACCCTCCGTCACCGCAAGTCCCCTCCCCACTCCAACCTGAACACCCTGATGAGCCACGGATTGCTGACAACCTGAACCCCTTCCGGAATCCCCGCGATGACCGTCCCCTCCTCATCGTCCATCAACACATCAACCGGCACCCACCGGAGACGGCCGTCGCGGCGGGTGAAAACACCCACATCCTCTCCCCGCACGCTGAGGGCCGAAGGGGGAATCCTGAGCCCAAAGAGCTCGGCAGCCGTGAGGCTCGCCCGCCACAGCCGGTTGTTGAAGAAAAACGCCGGGGTCTGCTCCAGGCTCGCCCGCACGAGTACACGGCCAGCTCCGGGTGGGCCTATCTCGGTCACCTGAGCCGTGACGGCCTGCTCCGCTCCCTCTGCCTCAACCCTGACGGACCCCTGGACGCTGAGTGAGGAGGCATCCTCCGGAGCCACCATCAGCAGGGCATCCACCGCTCGGGGATCCAGGATTCTCACTGCCGGAGTACCTGCGGTGATCTGGCGGCCGGGGTGCCAGACCGAGACGCCCTCCTCAGCCCGACGCAGCAGCTCCTCGGTGAGCTCCAGGGTGAGGGGAGCATCCCAGTCGAGGATTCCCTCGAGCCCGTCCATTGAAGTCCTCACGATTCCCGCCCGCGGAGAGCGGATGCTGTCCTCCATCCTCTCCGCCAGAACCTTAAGACTCTCGATGGGTTCCAGGCGTTCGGACCACTGCGCCAGAAGCGACAGCACCTCGCGCCGGGCAGAGAAGAAGGTCAGGGCAGCCTGTCCCAGCGGATCCGCCGGGTGACCCTGTTTCAGGTCCAGCACGGCATCGAAGGCTGATTCGCCTCCCGCCGCTGCCCTCGCGGAGGCAGCGGCAAGATCCTTCTCGTGGGCCCGTCTCCAGGCCTCGGCCTCCAGGAGCAGGTGGTCGAGCCTCTCCCTGTAGGCTGCACCGGCGTCCGGGTTCTCCAGCCTCACAACAGCTGCGTTGCGATCGACCCATTCACCGTCTGCAGCCAGGGGACTGATCTTCCCACTCAGGGGGGCAAACAGCACATGCTCCCGGTAAAGGCTGAAGGCGGTGAAATCCATCCTGACCTCGTATGTCACCGGTTCAACCGGGACACCGGCAACCAGGGGACTGAGTATTGCCCCCCGTCCCCAGATGAAGACACCGGCGACAATCACCAGGAACACCAGCCACCTGGGAATTACCCGCGACCTGCGTCGCCTGCCCACAGCCAATTCTTCAACACCCCAACCCCGACCCCTTCACAGCATCGCCAAGGATATACTTTCTATGAAACTGTGACCAGCTCCTCCCCGGCCTCCCGGTTCATGACCTCCCGAGCCACAGAAGTGCGACACACCGCCCGGTGACGCCCCCGTCGCGGCGGTGCGAGTAGAACTCGTCGGAGAAGAAGGTGCCGGCGGGCGGATCGAGGATCTGCGCGTCGGGTATTCCCTGCGTCACAAGAGACCGCCTGGCCGCTGCAGGCAGATCCACCCTGGCCCGTCCGAGATCGCTGGGATAGGTGACCTCTCGCCACCAGGGCGCCCATCTTCTCAGGGCCTCCAGTACCGGCCCGTCGACCTGGAAGGCCCTTCTCTCGATGGCCGGACCCAGAAAGACGAGACAGCGCGCCGGGTTCGTCCCGTAGGCCGCCCCCATGCCCGACAGCAGGTCATCGATCAGGCCCGATGTCAGACCCCTCCATCCAGCATGGCCCAGACCCACAGCCTCTCTCCCGGGATCGACGATGTACACCGGCAGGCAGTCAGCCACCGACACGGCCAGGAAGACCCCGGGGTGCCTGGCGACCATCGCGTCAGCTGAAGGCCCCAGCCACCAGCCCTTCAATGACTGCTCCCCGACCGGTTCCTCAACCTCGATCAACCGCGTCCCGTGAACCTGCTGAACGGTCTGGATCGCCGGCGGCGCCGGGCAGGGCAGGGCGCAGAGCAGACGGCGGCGGTTCTCCCTCACGGATCCCGGATCATCGCCCACCGAGGACCCCAGGTTGAGCCCCCTGTAGGGGCCGGAGCTGACACCACCTGCCCGGGTGGTGAACATGGCGTGCAGGTTCAAGCCGTGTCCAATGACACTCCAATAGGCCAGGGGGCCATCGGCACCCCGAATGTCCTCTGTGACGACCTTCGTCCACCGCACAGGTATCCGACCCCTCAGGCTTCATCTTTCTCGCTTCTTGATGCTGCTTCCTCCCTCCCGATGCCGGACGAGGATGACATCCTCGCCGATCTTGATGATGCTCTCCCACCCAATGACATGCTCCCGTCCCCCGGAGAAGAAACCCCAGAAACCTGATGGCGCGGGAATGACCACCGAGGTGATCCTTCCGCCCTCCAGGTCGATCTCCAGGTCGTCAATCAGGCCCATGACCCGGCCGTCCTCGAGGTTGATCACCTCGAGGGTCGCCAGGTCGGAGATGCGTATCATGTCAGATCCTCCTCCCCCCTTCAACAGAGGTGGAACCCATGATACAAGCTATGCAGTCAGCGACCCGTTTATAGATCAGGCTTGAGCGGAAGGACCTGAGGGACTGGGGCGAATCAACGCAGGGAGTGGTCGGGGTCTGCCTTCAGCGGAAAGGACGGGGGATCACTCGGCCCCTGTACAGGGGACGGCCGGTCCAGACGGGTATACTGTTCGCCCTCCCTTCTGATCAGATCCGATATGATCTCCAACAGTGCGATGCGGTATCGGGGCCTCTTTACCGGTCGCAGGGACTGGGCGCCGCTGTCCTCTGCCGCCGTCATGCACAGAACGGGAAAGAGAACACACCACCAGTTCTCTCCCTCTCCCCGTCCGATTGTCACCGTCAACGCCCAGTACCAGCCGGCGGGAACTTCCGTTGTTCCGTAGGTTCGGGCGGGAAAATCAGAAAGGGTCAGGTTGACCTGTATGTCGTGAGCGTATCCGGCTTCGCGCACAGCCCCGCGCGCGATCTCTGCCAGGTCATCGCCCCGGGACATTACCACCAGGCGCGCCTCGTTGAAATCATCCGCACCCTCCAGCATCGGCTTCAGGTAATCCAGTATCCGGTCGCGCACCTCATACTTCAGGGCCTGGTCCCCGGCTCCGTCCGAATTGGGCATCACATGCAACCGCAGCAGCTGACCGGGCCCTGCGGCATGAACCCCTGGTGCCGACACCAGCAGCAGGAACACGGCTGCGGCCATTGCACAGGCGCCCGCGGCCAGCCTCCGGGCGGTCACCGGATGAACCCCTGCATGCGCTGCAGTGCCGCCTTCTCCAGGCGAGAAACCTGAGCCTGGGATATGCCGATCTCCTCGGCGACCTCCATCTGGGTCTTGCCCCGGAAGAATCGCAGCTGGATGATCCTCTGCTGCCTCGGTTCCAGTTTGACCATGGCCTCCCGCACAGAGATCCCGTCCATCCAGCGGGCAATGTCCTGTTTGTCGTCACTGATCTGATCCATGACGTGGATCGGATCGCCACCGTCCTGGTAGACGGGCTCAAACAGCGAGATGGGATCCTGGATGGCATCGAGGGCGTACACGATCTCCTCCGGGTCCACGTCCAGGTGCTCGGCGATCTCCTCTATTGTTGGTTCCTTTGAGTTCTTATGTACGAGGGAGTCCTTGGTCTGCAGGGCCCGGTAGGCCACATCTCGCAGCGAGCGGCTGACCCTGATGGGGTTGTTGTCCCGCAGGTACCGCCTGATCTCTCCAACGATCATGGGTACTGCATAGGTGGAGAAACGAACGTTCTGTCCGAGATCGAAATTGTCAATCGCCTTCATCAGTCCAACACAGCCCACCTGGAACAGATCGTCAACGGGCTCTCCCCGGTTGTTGAAGCGCTGAATCACACTCAGCACCAGTCGGAGGTTTCCCTGGATCAGCTCCTGCCGCGCCCTTCCGTTTTTGCACTTCTGCATGTCGCGAAAGAGCTGCCGCATTGTGTCGTTGTCCAGGACGGGAAGCTCTGAGGTGTTCACTCCGGCGATTTCAACCTTGCGCACGTAGATCGATCCCCCTCACATCACCCCTGTCGCATCTGCCTGCGGTAAGAGTATGGCTCACCGAGGTCGATTTTATGCGCATGAAGTGGCAAATCATGTTTGAACTTGTTTTTATTGGGTATGTGGTGGGATCAGGGGGCTCAGTTCGGTCACCGCACACCGTGGGGTCGACGAGTCATGCGTGCGGTACAGATCCGACGATGCGGATCTGTACTATGATGTGTCGCTGGGCTTCACTCCAGTGCAAGTGTGGGTACGGTGGGTGTTGCCGGCGTCCATGCGGACACCGAATCATCCATCCTCAGCGCAGGACGCAGCATGGGCACGTCCGTTGACAAAAGACCCCGGGCCAGAGCACTGCCCGGGCGGTCGCCTGCACGGAACATGCCGGAGGTGAGGCTGTGACTCAAGGGGCAAGAAAACCGGAAATATATTCTAAAATGTCAATCGCCCTGATCACACCGACAACACAACCGCCCGATCTGACGGGCACAGCCTGAACGTTTTTTATGAGCATCAATTTCGCCGCGTCAGAGCAGGTGCAGTCGATGTCAATCGTGACCAGGCATTTCTCAGATATGATCTCCTTGACGGTCTTTTCGAACCCTTCCTTCAGCAACTGCTCTCGATAAATGCGCGCCTTCCTGCTAAAACCATCCAGCGTGTGGGCCATTCTCGACACCTCATCGAAATCATAGTGCCGCGTCATGTTCTTAACGGTCTCCATGATCTCTGAGACCGTCAGGATGCCGACTACCCGTTCGCATCCGGAGTCTGTTGTTCTCGTAACGAGAAGTGAACGGTGACCCCGGTGCCCTGCAAGATATTGTCTCAACGCCACAATCGCATCATTGACGGAATCATCTTCTCGCACCGTTGGATATTCCTCTACGGGTGCCATGATCTCTGACAAAGATTTTACCTTCTCATCCACAGCGATCCCCCCGGTCATCAAACAAAACCGATGATGCTCCACCATGCAAGGGCAGCCAGAATTGTCGCAATCATGCCCAGAGGCTGGGCAAGAAGACCGCCCTTAAAAAGATCCGATGCTTTGAAGTAACCGAAGCTGTACGCCACGACATTTGGCGGGCATCCGACCACAATCAGATAGGAAAATGACGTAAACATCCCCAGGGCAAGAGCAACGATTGTTGGATCAACACCTCCCATCTGAGCCATCGGAATGGCAATTGGCATGATCAGACTCGCAGCAGCCACATTGGCCATGAGCTCTGTCATTAGCGATGCAAAGATCCCTATGCCGACGAACAGCACGAACCAGCTGCCACCTTCAAAAATGGGGAAAAACACATGTGCCAAATACCGGCCTGCACCCGTGTAAGCCATAGCTTGACCCAGCGATATACCTCCACCGAAGACCAAGAAGCTTACGGCCCATTCTGTTCGCTCATTTATGAACTCCCAATCCACAACCCCCATCAAGAGAAGCAACGCCGCTCCTACCATTACTATAATGGAGTAATCCATGTTGTGCACACCAGAGGTAAAAAAACCGGCAAAGGCCAGGGCGACAACTGCAATGGTCTTGAGTTCATCGGTGGAGAGCGGCTCTCGCTGGTTATATGCCAGGGGCTCTTTGAAGCGCAGTGATGCATCCGGCCTGAACACGATGTAGGTAGCCCCCCACACCGCTGGAATGGCGAAGAAGATGAGAGGGAACGCACGGATGAGCCACTGCTCAAAACTGATAGTTAGCCCTGTCATGTCCTGCAAGAATGCCGCTGCCACCATATTGCGCCCCCCCCCGACCAGGGTTCCCATTCCCCCAGCCGAGCAGGAAAACGTCAGGGCCACTATCA
>PWUC01000175.1 GCA_003562655.1 Clostridia bacterium | reverse complement strand
TGGTTGCGGAGGGCCCGGTGCCGGGGCCCTGGGCGTGAGGGAGGAACTGGCCGGATTTCTGCCCGTACCCCTCGTCGGCTTTGACGGTGAAACGTACTACCTGGACTACGATGTGCCCGGGAGCATCGGCAAGTTGAGGGGATTTTACGGTGTGATCCCGGCACTCGTCAGATCCTATGCCTGGGTTAGGGCCCTCGGCCGGGAGGGGCTGGAGGAGGCGGCCAGGATCGCCGTATTGAGCAACAACTACCTCCTGGAGAGGATCCGGGAGATACCCGGGGCCAGTGTGCCCTACGCGCCGGGGGAGCACCGGGTCGAGCAGGTTAGGTACAGTTGGGAGGACCTGAGGCGGGACACGCAGGTGACCGTCGAGGACATCCAGAGGCGGATGTGTGATTTTGGGTTCCACCACTGGACGAGCCACCATCCGTGGATAGTCCCAGAACCCTTCACCCTCGAACCCACCGAGTCCTATTCCATGGCGGAGCTGGACGAATACCTGGCGGCGCTGGAGCAGGTGGCCAGGGAGGCCTATGAGGATCCGGAACGGGTGAAAAGCGCCCCACACCGCAGTGTCGTTCACAGGGTGGACCATCGACCGTTGGACGACCCCGCGCGCTGGGCGGTGACCTGGAGGGCTCACCGGAGAAAGCAGAAGGAGGCCGGGGCCAACAGGGGAGATTGAACTGCCGGGACCTCGGACTGATCATCAACCCGATCGTGGGGTTGGGGGGCGGGCCTGAAGGGAGCGGACGGTCTGGATGTTGGCAGCGGGCCCTGCAGCTGGGAGCTGTGCCCCGGGCTCTGTCGCGTCCATCGCCCGACCCGGGACCCGGCCCTTCATGTGCAGGGGCCAGGTCCCGGGTCGGATCCGGGGGTCGTCATGAACGAGACCCCGATGTGGCTGCCTCCAGGAAGGCACATATGTCGGTGTCCTCATCGATGATCTTTGACGTGGGTTTGCCGGCACCGTGACCGGCCCTGCCCTCCACCCGCAGGAGGATGAGGTTGTCCGACACCGCCACCTCCTGCAGCGTGGCAGCGAATTTCATGGCGTGGGCCGGTACCACCCGGTCATCGCTTGCGGCCGTCATGATCATCACCGGAGGATAGACATGCCCAAAGCGAACGTTGTGCAGCGGAGAATACCTGAACAGGAACTCGAAGTGCTCGGGATTCTCCTCGGCATTTCCGTATTCGGTGGTCCAGAACCTGCCCACGGTAAACTTGTGAAAGCGCAGCATGTCGATGACCGGAACCCGGCAGATCACAGCCCCGTACAGGTCCGGCCGTTGAAGCATGCAGGCGGCCACCAGCAGACCGCCGTTGCTGGCCCCCATGATGGCCAGCCTGTCGGTGCTGGTGTAGCGGTTGTTCACCAGCCATTCTCCCGCAGCGATGAAGTCATCGAAGACGTTCTGTTTATTTTCAAACATGCCGGCCTCGTGCCACTCGCTGCCGTATTCACTGCCGCCCCGCATGCATGCATGGGCATAGACTCCCCCTCTTTCCATCCACACCAGGATGCTCGGTGAGAAGGAGAGGGAGGCGGCGGCGTTGAACCCCCCGTAACCATACAAAAGGGTGCGATTGTCCCCGCTGCACTCCAGGTCCTTTCTGTGAGTGACGAACACCGGAACTCGGGTTCCATCTGCAGAAGTGCAGAAGGCCTGTGTGGTCACATAATCATCCGGGTCGAAGCTGACATCGGGACTGTACAGCACCTGGGTCTCATTGCCCTGCAGATCATAGCGGAATACCGTCAGCGGATGCAGATAGGAGGTGAAGTCAAAGAAGAGCTCCGGGTCATCTTCCCTGCCCGAAAGCTCCCATACAGTACCCAGGGTCGGCAGAGAAACCTCCTCCACCGGTTCGCCTTCCGTGGTGAAGATCCTCAACCGGGAGTGGGCATGATGTCGGTAGACGACGGCCAGGTGGCCACCTGCATACCGGGCAAACGCCATCACGTCATCGTTCTGGGCGATGACCTGGCGCCAGCGGTCAGGATCCGGCTCATTCAGATCCACAGCGATGATCCTTCCCCGGTCGGCATCCCTGTCAGTGTGAAAATAGAACACCTCACCCTCATTGCCCAGGAAGCTGTAGAGGGCATCACTTTCATCGAGAAGGTGGATGAAGTCACCGGTTTTTCCAATCGGTCTGTAGTAGACCCGGTTCCGGGCCTGGGTACCCACCGAAAGGCTCAACAGAAGATATCGGCCGTCCTCTGTGACCTGAGGTCGGAACAGCTGCTCCCGGTCATCTGGATTTTCATAGACGAGTGAGTCCTTCTCCTGGGGCGTTCCCAGGCGGTGAAAGCATACCCGGTTGAAGTTGCTGGCATCCTCCGGCGGCACGGAACCGGGTTCAGGAAACCGCGTGTAGAAGAACCCCGAGCTGTCGGGCATCCACGGAAGGTTCGTGAACTTGCAGTACTCAATGACTTCCTCGAGATCCTCCATCGTCTCCAGGTCCCGGATGCGGATCTGTTGCCAGTCGCTTCCGCTCCGGGAGCACGCATAGGCCATGTAGCGTCCGTCCTTGCTGACGGAGTAGTTCATCAGTGCGACCGTGCCATCCTCACTGAGTTCATTGGGGTCCAGGACGATCTCGGGATCATCATCCAGCTGCTTTGCCCTGTAGAGCACGGGCTGATCCTGCAGGCCATCGCTCCTCTGGAAGTAGTACCTGCCTGCCGACTTGGAGGGAACCTGATACTTGGTGTAGTTGAAGACTTCGCTGAGACGCCTGCGGATTGCCTCCCGTCCCGGGGCGGCCGCCAGGAACTGGCGGGCACTCTCGTCCTGGGCCTGGACCCATTCCCTGGTTCGAGGCGACTCCTCGTCCTCCAACCAGCGGAAGGGATCAGCCACGAGGGTCCCGTGGAAGTCGTCAATGACTCTATCTCTGTGCGTCATCAGAATCCTCCTTATGGTGTGATCGGTGCAGTACAGTTTCTCCTGGCAACCCCGTTTTCCTGCAGACGTGGAGGGTTGTCGCGGTCGTCAGGGTAGATCGCCTGTGGTGCAGCATTTGCAGCCCAGTGATCTGTAGATGCCTCGGACCTCGAGGACTTGAGTGCACGGAACGCCAGATCTGAACACTGCCGTGGACCATACATCCGCCGAAGGCAGGCAAGCCATGAGAACTCAGAGTTGGTCGAACCGGATCCGCCGTTTGCGGATCTTCTGCACCTGTGCATCTGCAGCGCAAGATGTGGGTGGCGAGCAGTGTGTGGCTCCCCTCCGACCACCAGACCGGCAGAGCTGTCCCAGTCCGGTGAGTTCAGCCGGCAGGCATAAGGATATTAGCGGTGAGTTATTACATTATATGTAGGTGGCGGTGTACCATTTGCTTGGTGCTGGATGCGGGATGGGTTGATGCATGCCCCCGGCGCATAACCGAAAATCCAGGAGACGACTGACGATCAGCGGCACCGACCATCACAGGGCACATTGACCAGGTCAACACCCGTCACCACACCGTACACTCATGATCTTTCCTGGCTCCGTTCCTGGTGCTACCCGAGTGCAATCAACTGGGGGCATCGCAGCATTCCTCCGGCGCTCCGACCTGCTCTCGCAGCAGATGGTCAGCTTCGTTCCGATACACAGATGAACTGTCTGGTCCTTTCATCCGTCAGATCGCCCACCAAACCGTCGGACATGGCTTTGAGCGTGAGGCCTCGCCAGTGGCTATCTGGAAGCACCCGGGGTCTCATCGGCATCGGGTTCTGTCCACTGCACCTTGATCTCTTTTGCGAAGAAGGGCGCGAGAGTCTTCGCCCTCTGTTGAAGCGTTTCACGCAGGCTCGGGCGAAGGGCGCAGAAGGGCTCGATGGTGATCAGGACGTAGTTGGACTTGATTGAGTGTGTCCAGGTCCCGCTGATTCTTCCCTCCGTCACTACTGTCGGGCGGATCCAGCCGCCGGCCGCGTATACCTGTTTGTAATGCTCATCTCCGACCAGGTGCTCCTTGTTCCGGTGGGTCAGCAGCATCACGTCGAAGGCGGGCAGCAGGAACGCGGCTCCCCGCAGAGGTTCCGTCGCGGCCAGGGCGTCGAGATCATCCCGCATCACCAGCGATGGCTGCCCCTGAACTTCCACCTCCTCGATCTCACGGGTGATCTGCTGGAGGGTAGATGTGCATGCCCTGACGGTCAGTCCCGTCCAATGTGCAAAGTCCTGGATTCGGGCGGGACCGTGGGCTGTGAGGTACTTCCTGAGGAGCTGCGCCAGCGCATCCTCGTGCGGCACCTTGCTCATCGACGGAAGCCACTCAGCACGGCTGACGAAGGTGGATTCTCTGCCCCTCGGTGGACCGAAACAGGCCATTCCCTTGAGACAGGCCAGTTTCATGATCCCGCCCCAGCTGTGCTCTACCAGTGGGCGCACCCC
>PWUC01000098.1 GCA_003562655.1 Clostridia bacterium | reverse complement strand
TCGAAGCGGGTCTGGATTTTGAGTCGCTTCCCGAGGAGGAGTACGATGACCCCCTGGGGATATCGACGGGAGCCGCGGCGATATTCGGCGCCACCGGCGGAGTCATGGAGGCAGCATTGCGCACGGTGTACGAGCTGGTGACGGAGGAGGAGCTCGAGGAACTCGACTTCCACAGTGTGCGCGGCCTCGAGGGAATCAAGGAGGCCGAGGTCGATCTCAAGGGCACGCCGGTCAGGGTGGCCGTGGCCCACGGGTTGGGCAATGCCCGCCGTCTGCTGGAGGCGATAAAGGCCGGAGAGGCCGAGTATGCTTTTGTCGAGGTGATGTGCTGTCCCGGTGGATGCATCGGCGGGGGAGGACAGCCAATACCGACGGATACAGAGATAAGACAGCGGCGGGTGGATGCCATCTATCAGGTCGACGGGCAGATGCATCTGCGCAAGTCTCATGAGAACCCGGCAATACAGGAGCTGTACAGCGAGTACCTGGGTGAACCCCTGAGTGACACGTCCCACAGGCTGCTTCACACCCACTACACGAAACGGCAAGCCCATGCTGGATATGTTGAACAATGATCCGTCCCGGAGGTGAGGAAGAATGAAGAAGATGAGGTCTCTGGACGATCTGAAAAAGATTCGGGAGCAGGCGAGGGATTCGATCGCCGTCAGGGAGGGTGCAGACATAAAGGTCGCAGTCGGGATGGGCACCTGCGGCATTGCCGCCGGAGCCCGGGAGGTCCTCTCTGCCATTCTCGACGAGCTTGCCAGTAGGAACATCAGGGGGGTTTCTGTGACACAGACGGGGTGCGCCGGACTGTGCAAACATGAACCGCTGGTTGAGGTCTCGGGCGAGGACGAATCCCGGGTTGTGTACGGCAGGGTGACTCCCGAGCGCGCCCGGAGGATCGTGGTGCAGCACCTGGTCAACAGGCAGATCGTGGGCGAATGGGTCCTGACCAGTCATTCTGAATAGTCCTGGGGCCGGGCGGTGGGGCCCTCATCGCCCGGCCATGCTCTGGCTGCCGGGCAGTGGTGTGGTCTGAGCCTTGCTGTTATTATGTTCTTAATGTAGCAGCTTGGGGAGGAAGATGCCGAATGCAGCTGCAGTTCGAGGTCAGGGGTATGGACTTTATGACGGCGGGAAAAGCAGCTGCACGCGTCAAGAGGGCAATGCAGCAGATTGGTCTTGACTCCAGGACCATCAGGCGCGTGTCAGTCATTGCTTATGAAGCCGAGATGAATATTGTGATACACGCCCATTCGGGTTTGCTGACGGTGAACATTAGTCCGGAGGCCATCGAGGTGATAGCCTGCGATGAAGGCCCCGGCATTGATGATGTGCAGCGTGCGATGGCTGACGGCTATACAACCGCACCTGACCACATTCGTGAACTGGGATTCGGCGCCGGGATGGGCCTTCCCAATATCAGGAGGCACGCCAGTCAGCTGGACATACAATCCGAGATGGGAGAGGGAACCTGTCTCAAGGCGGTCGTCTGCTTGAGCTAGATGAGGTGAGGTGATCCACCATTCCGGGGTACTTTCATTCGGTCAGGCTGGACGAGGACAAGTGTGAGGGATGTACGAATTGCATCAAGAACTGTCCGACCGAGGCCATACGCGTTCGAGACGGAAAGGCACGGATATTCGAGGAGCGCTGCATAGACTGCGGCGAGTGCATAAGACACTGCCCGAACCAGGCCAAGATTGCCGTCACCGACGGTCTCGAAGACCTGAACCGCTTTGAGCACAGTATTGCGCTCCCCGCCCCCGCGTTCATGGGGCAGTTTGAGGAGGGTGTGCTGCCAGATGATGTTATCCAGGCCCTCATGGATGTCGGTTTTGACCAGGTTTACGAGGTCGCCGTCGGAGCAGAGGCAGTCACCCTTGCGCTGCGCAGTGCCCTTCAGGCGGGTGGATTCAAAAAGCCGTTGATATCTTCGGCCTGTCCGGCCATCATCCGGTTGATCCAGATACGTTTCCCGGATCTTCTCGACCACATAGTCCGCATCGAGACCCCCATGGACGCTGCTGCCAGGCTGGCCAGGAAAGAGGCCGCTGCCCGGACGGGGCTCGAGCCTGCGGCCATTGGAGTCTTTTTTGTCAGTCCCTGCCCGGCGAAAGCCACGGCCGTCAAGGAACCTCTGGGCAACAGGCAGTCCTGCGTCGACGGCGTCATCGGCATCTCGACTCTGTACGGTGAGGTCAGCAAGAAGATCACCGGTGCGAACAATGGGCAGGTGCTCCGGCGGGCAACAGCCCTGGGAATGCAGTGGGGATATGCGGGAGGCGAGAATCATGCCATCGACTCGGGAGTCCGGATGGCAGTTGACGGCATACACAGCGCGATCAGCGTGCTGGACGGCATAGAGCAGGGCGAGTTGAAGGGCATTGACTATATCGAGTGTCAGGCATGTGTCGGAGGCTGCATGGGCGGGGCCCTGACGGTTCAGAATCCCTTCGTGGGGCGGGCCAGACTCGAGGCCATACTGGGGAAGATGCAGCCCGCTGATGAGTCGGAGCCCAGCATTGAACCCGACACCTTTGCGGAGCTGATGCGACAGGGCTTCTTTGAACTTCCCGCTCCCATTGAACCACGCCCGGTGATGCGTCTGGATGACGATGTCGCGAGGGCCATCAGTAAGATGACTCGCCTGGAGGATCTGGTCGAGGAACTGCCGGGATTTGACTGCGGCTCCTGTGGTTCACCCACGTGCCGGGCACTGGCCGAGGACATCGTTCAGGGGTTTGCTTCAAGGACCGACTGCTTCTTCAAACTGCGAGAGAAGGTGTCGGCGCTGGCGGAACAGATGGTTGAGATCGCGCGCACGATTCCACCTATCATGAGCAATAAGGAGGGTTCGGTTGTGCCTGACAGCCTTACTTTGCGGTACGTAGTTGAGGCGCTCAACCTCGGGGTGGTTACAGGTAAGAGCTTGCTGGATTCGCGCCTGATCAGTGGAGCGTACAGCTCTGACCTGCTCAGCGATGTGATGGCGAATGCTTCCGAGGGAAGCATCTGGGTTACCATTCAGACCCATCAGAATATCGTGGCGGTCGCCCTGGTCTCCTCCCTGAACGGTGTCATAATAACCGGAGGTCGCCAGCCAGATGCAACCACGATCGCCAGAGCTCGCGAGGAGAATATTGCCATCCTGACGTCAGATGCCAGTTCATTTGACGTCACCGGGCGCCTTTACGCCATGTTATCACGGCGGTAGCGATGATACGTCCCTGGGTGGTGGACCTGCATATTCACACCGCTCTATCGCCGTGTGCTGCCGACACCATGACCCCGCCCCGTATCGTGACTGCCGCGCAACGGCGACAGCTTGACGTGATTGGGATCGCCGATCACAACTCTTGCGCCAACGTTCGGGCGGTCATCGGTGCAGCAGCGGAAACCGGGCTTGTGGTGCTACCCTGTATGGAGGTGCAGACCGTCGAGGAGGTGCACGTCCTCTGCGTCTTCGATGAGGCCGAAGGGGCCGAGGCGTGGCACGAACACGTTTACAGGCACCTGCCCAGCCGCCGGAACGTTGAGAGGGCGTTTGGCAGACAGCTCGTCCATGACAGCTCGGGCGAGCTGGTCGGAACGGAGCAGCAGCTGCTCCTGGTGAGCACCGATCTCACCCTGGAGAGGGTGTTTGAGCGGGTGCCAGAATACGGCGGGCTGTGCATTCCCGCCCATGTTGACCGGCCCGCTTACGGTTTGCTGGGCGTGCTGGGAAGCATTCCCGCGGGAATGGACGTGCCGGCCCTCGAGGTGTCTCCCCTGTACAGTCAGGACCGTGGACTCGAGGAGGCCATCGGTTCTGTTACCACGGTTCGGTTCTCTGATGCCCACCTGCTCGAGGATGTGGGCAGACATACGTCGACCATCTGGGCCGAAGAACCCACCGTGCAGTCCTTCCTGCGCGCCTTCATTGGCGAGGAGGGGCACAGGGTTGATCACAACAGGTGACAGCGCCCGGCGTTGGGCATCCAACAGGTGACGGTCGCCGGGGACATCCCCGGGAGGCCAGACCGGGCCGGGATGCTTCAGCGCTATCTACCGGGCCGCAGTGACATAGACGGAAGGATTCCGCGGATCCTTGTGCTGGATGATGAGGAATCGATTCGTTCCGGCTGCCAGAAGGTGCTGGGACAGGAGGGCTATGAGGTTGATGTGGCCGCCGATGGAGTTGAGGGATGGCGAACACGATCTGGTCCTCGTCGACCTCAAGATGCCGGGATTGGACGGCATGGTCATCCTGAAGCGGATGCAGCAAGAGATGCCCGACGTGATGGCGGTGGTGATCACGGGGTACGCCTCCTACGAGACGGCCGTGGAGACAGTCAAGCTGGGCGCCTACGATTACATTCCCAACCCCTTCTCCTCCGACGAACTGCGCAACGTGGTCACCAGGCGCCTGGGGCCGAGGTTTCTCCGTCTGGCCAACCGTCGCCTGCGCGAGGAGCGGAAGCGGAACCTGCTGGACCTCACCGAGGAGCGGAGCCGCCTCCTGACAGTGGTCAACAGCATGGCAGATGCTATCCTCGTCATCAACAGCTCCGGGCACCTGGTTCTTCACAACCTCGCTGCTTGTCGTTGGGTCCTCAGGGGAGATGCCACCTCCGGGCAGGAGCCCGCCCCCTGGAACGAGCCCTCCAGGTGATGCCGCTGGCGGCCCTTGCCAAGGAGATCGAGGCAGATCCTGAACTCGCCGGGCGGGATGTGGAGCTGGAGGTTGGGGATCATCTTCTTCATGCCTCTGCCACCAGGATTGCCGATGAGGAGGATCGCTACCTGGGCACGGCAGTCGTGCTGCGGGACATCACCGAACGCAGGCTGATGGAGCACACGAAATCCGCCTTCGTCCGCATGGTGGCCCACGAGCTCAGGTCTCCTCTGGCCGCGGTGGAGGGGTACCTCGGCCTGACCGGCCAGACAGAGGACTCGGGTGATCGAAGGCAAATGCTGTCTCGCTGTCTGGGCGTGTGCAGTCTCTGCAGAAGATGATATCGGCCCTTCTGGACCTCTCCCGGCTTGAGAGGGGAGAGGTTCAACGCGAGCTGCGCCGGTGGGACCTGGAGGAGGTCCTGCAGGAGATCGTCGAGGTACAGCGCGGTGCGGCAGCGGACAGAGAGATCGACCTGCGGCTGCAGACCCACGGCCCTGTTCGCGTCACGGCGGACCGGCGGGAGCTGGACGAGATCTTCAATAATGTCATATCCAACGCTATCAGGTACAATGAAGATCGGGGATGGGTTCCGGACAGGCCAAACGGTTTCTGTGACCGTGACTGACACGGGGATCGGCGTCGGGCCAGAGCACCTCAAGAGAATATTCGACGAATTCTATCGGGTCCGGAGTGACAGGACGGCCGGCATCAGTGGTACAGGCCTGGGGCTTTCGATGGTCAGGACCCTGGTAGAGGAGTACCAGGGACGCATTTGGGCGGAGAGTGAGCCCGGGAAGGGGAGCATCTTTACCGTCGAGCTCCCGGCCGCGGGCACCAGGGGCAACTGAATGCGAAGCGTATGCTGTGCTTTGCAGGTCAGAAGGGCCGGGCGAGGAGGAGGAGAGGTTCGCATTCCCTCACATCGGGTGAGCGTGTCGCCGGGGGCCATTTCGTGAAGAATCTCGGCGGATACTCCCAGAAAGACTGACCTGGGGAAGGAGTCTTACATGATATTTTCTGCCATTGACGCCACAGGAACGGTGATCATCTTCACCTACTACGCGGCATCGGCCGCTTTCCTCATACTCATCAGCCGGTTCTTCAGTATTCCCCGGGAAATGTTGCGCAAGACCTATCACTTGATGTGCGCCCTGAGCATATTCATTGCCCTGTATTGCTTTGAGCGCTGGTGGGGAGCAGCCTGTGCGATGGCTGGACTGTTTGCTGCCGCATACCTGGCGATGGGACTTCTGCAGAGGGTTCCAGCCTTTCGCGTCATAGGTCGACTGCACAAGAACGGTGAAATCAGGCGCCAGATCTTCTCCGTCCTCGGTATCTTTGTGCTTCTGATCACCGTGTTCTGGGGAGTTCTCGGTCCGGCCAGCAGGTATCATGCGGCCGTGGGCTTCATGGCCTGGGGTGTGGGTGATGCCTTTGCGGCGGTGTTCGGCAAGAGGTTCGGGAAAAAGCGCAGGTGGCTGGTGTGGCTGACCCCCAACAAGACCCTGGAAGGCACCGCTGCCATGACCCTCTCTTCTTTCGCCGCCATTTTTCTGACCCTGATCCTGCTGACCCCGGCGCCTGTGGCCATGACCCTGCTGGTCTCTTCTGTATTGGCTGCCGGCAGCGGACTGGTGGAACTGGTGTCCCGCGAGGGCTGGGATACTATTACCGTACCTCCGGCTGTGGCTTTTCTTTCGCTGCTGATGGTCCCGCTCATGGCCGGGCTGGTGGGGCACTGATCATGGCTCTGGGAGTTGGATCAAACATCGCCAGAGAGAAAGAGCGAACTCTGCGGGCGGCCTGGTTGATAAGCCTGACGGCTCCGCTGGCAACCGCTGCGGCCTTTCTGCTGGGACGATCTGCGGTGCAGCTGGCCGATTTCATCCGCCGCACCAGTGAGCTTCTGGCCCTCTTTCTCGCGTGGCTGACTCTCCGGAAGGTTTCAGCAGGCGAGACAGCGGAGTACAACTACGGGTATGCCAGACTTGAGAGCCTTTCAAGCCTGCTCATATCTGTGGTCATGTTCATCTCCTTCGGACTCATAACCTACAGTTCTCTCTTGCGGTTTCTCGATCCGGTTCCCCTGGGGTGGGTGGCACCGGGTCTGGTGGTCCCCGCCGGAGGAATGGTAGTCAACGGGTGGTTCTGGCGCCGGGGATCGCTGCTGGCCAGGAGCG
Organism: Clostridia bacterium; assembly: GCA_003562655.1. The sequence goes on along the minus strand of PWUC01000098.1, from coordinate 9,003 downwards.
AATCCACCCCGGTGATTGAAGCCCAGTGGCGCCTGTGCCGCTCCAAGACGATTCTGGATGTCTGCGTTCTTGTCACCCTGGTCGTCGCCGTGATCCTGGGTGATGGCCCCTGGACCCGCCGCACTGACCTGGCAGGATCCCTGGCGATTGGAGTGTTCCTGCTGGTGTCATCATGGCGCATCGGCCGAAGCGCCGTGGAGGATCTTCTTGATCGCGCTGTGCCGGGGCCCCTGCGCAGGCGGATGGAGGAGACAGTGCAGAGGATCGGATCTACCCGTGACTTTCACCTGGTACGGCTGCGCTCGCGGCGTCTCGGAGGTAGGGCGTATGTAGAACTGCATCTGGCTTTTCACCCGGAATTCACAGCGGAGCAGATATGCAACCTGGCTGATGAGATCAGCCGGTCCACAGCGGAGGATCTCCCAGGTGCGAAAGTGTTGGTGGTGCCGGTGCGAACCGCGACCAGGTCCATCGATCCCAGGTGAGCGGTTGCCCTATCAGATCCAGCTTGCGCTTTGCCACCACCTGCGAACACCAGTCTCAGCAGGCCTCGCAGTATTCCGGTCAGCACGGCAGCTGCACCGCCTGCCAGCGATCGTCAGAGGATCTCGGCGGTTCGTAGGTTCCATGATGGAATGTGAAGGTCCAGATGGAGTGTTCCGGTGCAGAATCGCGATGACCATTTTCCCCAGGTATCTCATCAAATGGTAACGATCGTATTCAGTGCCTCAGCATCATCCATGTGGCAGTTCGATACCGGGATCGGGCCTCACATTCTCGCCTCCTTACAGTTTACAGTAGAACGCACAGAGAACGTGCTCTGGTATGTGTCGGCGAAGAAATCGCCTGACCATGACCTTCATTCCGGCCCGCCCGCTATCCTTAGGTTCCAGGCTGGGGAACTGTGCGTTGCGTGAAGATAACTCTCCATGTGCGCCGGGGCAGTGGGCCCGAGCGGGTCATGCGGTTTCTGAGGGTGGATCCGAACGTCTACGACCTTTGCGTCGTCGATCGAAACCGGGGAGTCGAAATGACGCCGACCTCCCACAATGACGTGAGAAACCCGCTGGACTGCGAGACAATGACCACAATGATCCCGGGCGGGGTCTACGACCACCCGCAACTACCCCCCTGCGCACCGTCTGGGGCCACCCGGCCCGTCCACCTCGTTGACCGGAATCGCCACCGGGCGGGGGACGCCGGGCGCAGGCACAGCTGCCGTGAACCCTGCGGTGCGCACCTCATCGGGCCCGGTGTCTTCCGTCGCGCGTCAGCGCAGCTCGAACTCCGTCACAGCAAACACCTCGTCGTCCGCAACGACGAACCTCGTCAGAAGCAGCACGCCATCTAGATCCACATAATCGATCTCCAGTGTCTCGTCCGCCCAGGGATACTTCACAACTCGCCGGACCACCACGGCGCTCGTCGGCCCAAACTGCTGCCGCTCAGACGTCTCCTCGGCGATGAACTCCTCATCCAGATCGTCCGCAGTCCAACTCTGAAGCCCGTATTCGAGGTATATCATTATGCTCTGCAAAAATCTGTCGCCCTCTGCCGCAACGTCATCACCGGGGGGCACCTCGCCATCCACCAACACATCAACGGTATTCCCGTCCATGTCCAACCAGAAGTCGAGCTCGGTCTGGTCGAGGAAGAACCGGACTTTGTGGACATCGCTGCCGTCCAGCTGTTCGACGCCCACGTACTCGTACCGAATCAGGGTGCTACCGGTCATGAACTCAAAGAGCGAGAACCGTTCCACCAGGGTGACGGCCGCCCGGATATCCAACACGTCCTCGCCGAGATGCTCTCCTGCCGACTTGTCATCATCCGCGGACACCGGCGCGGGCGGCATGGCTATGCCCGGGTCCCCGGCCGGCAACGAGTCATAATACTCCGCGATCCGCTCGGCCGGCCCGATGACGGAAACCACCAGGGCGGCATCGGCCGCACCGGTGAAGGCCAGGAGCTGCATCCCGTCTTCCTTCTCCACGGGGACAACAGAAAGGGAAAAACCCACGACGTCCATGCTCCGGACGTCCTCTTCCCTTTCGCGCAGACGCCAGCCCTCCTGCAGTGCGATGTTGGTGAAGATCGACATTGCCGCCTCGGGACTCGCCGCCCCCCGATAAATGGTCACCCGCATCCCGCCGGGGAGGGGCAGGGAGACCAGCTGGTGGAACCCCTCGGGTGGCTCGAGTGCATCCGTGCCTCCGAGGAGACCACAACCGGTGAACAGCACCGCCACCAGTGTGAGGCAGAACACAGAAAGTAAGACCCTGATGTGGAATTTGCCCATCATTCCTCAGCACTCCTTTCCGTTGCAATCAGTCGTGGGATGCGGAATTCCCGGAACACCGCCCTGGCGCAACAGAAATCTCGCAGTCACCGAAGCCTCGCAACTAGCATATTATTTCCACGAGCGACGGGCAAACCCTGCCGCATGTGAGTTTTCACTGCCTGAAATCTGCTCGGCGTGATTGCATCTTGATTCAAGACGAGGGCGCATTACCCAGGATTTTTCGATTTACGGCAGTCTTTGGGTGGTCGTCCCGGCTTGCCTCCCCCGCTTTGTGCGCCCTTGCAGCATCTCAACGTCGTAGTCCAGAACGAAACACCGGTCCCTGTGCCTACCGGTGAACTCCTGGTTCGCAGGCGAAGCCAGACGCCGTATGACTCGTGGTGTGGGCTGCTCAGGGCGAGGGGACCTGGATTTGCTCCGGCCGGTTGAGGAGGGGACCCGGGATCCACTCCAGATTCTGTACGCCGTCTCCGACCAGGACCTGAGTCTGGGGATAGTAGAGCCAGACGGCCGGCACATCCTGTGAGAGGACGTCGAGAATTTCTCGTGCGAGTTCCTTCCTGTTCCCAGGTGAGGATGCGGCCAGGGAGCGCAAGAGGAGATCCATGGTGGGGTTCTGATAGCGGGCGTCGTTGCAGCCGGTCCCGATGGCGGTGCTGGATAGCATGTGGCCTAGATCGGGATCCGGGCCCGGTTTGACCTGGATCAGGGCAGCCTCGCAGTCCCCGCTGGCGAGCCGGTTCTCCACCTCGATCAGGGATTGGGTCTCGATGGCGACCGAGACCCCGATCTCTGCCAGGGAACCGGCGATCCAGCTGGCCATCTGGGGAAGATTGTGCCAGTTAGGGACCAGCAGGGTGAACTCGGCCCGGTGTTGGCCCGACATTCGAACGCCATCGGCAGCGCGATCTGTCCAGCCGATCTCGTCCAGGAGGGCATCCGGGTCCTCATCGGGGAGCACTTCTTCCTCGGGCCGGTGCAGGGGGGACGGGGGAGGCCAGGGACCGGTGGCCGGCAGGCCGGGGGGTGTCTTGAGCTCGCGCAGTCTCTGCCCCAGGGTCGCCTCTATGGCGCGGCGAGCGGCGCTGTAGACGAGAAAGGGAGGAACGGCGGGCATGGCCAGATACACCACATCGGTGGGGGGAAGAAACTGGGTGCCCTCTGCGGACGCGTCGGGATCCAGGCTGCAGTCGGCGCGACCGCTCAACACCGAACGCGTTCTCATCTCGGGATCGTTGAGAGGTACCAGTTCAATGGCGTCGAGGGCCGGGCTCGCCCGCCAGTGATCGCTGTGGGCGGTGAAGACCACAGCAGTGTGGGGCGACCATCTCTTCAGGATGAAGGGACCCGTCCCCATGGTATAGTGGTTGTAGCCCCACGTTCCCCGTTTCTGCACCCAGTGCTCAGCAATCAGGGGGACGGTCACGAGCCCGGGCGGTGTTCCCTCCGGCTTGCGCAGGTCCAGTCTCACCTGGTGCTCGTGGACGTAGGTGACTTCGATTAGGTTGTCAAAAAGATGCGTGAGGGCGAAGGGCAGATTCTCGCCCTCCTGGCCCAGCCTGTAGGTGAACACGACGTCAGCGGCTGTGAACGGGGTCCCATCATGCCAGCTGACGTTTGGCCGAAGATGGACGATCCAGCTGCGTCCGCCGTCATCGGTGTGCCACCGTTGGGCCAGTACAGGCTCGAGATTACCGCTGTGGTCATAGGTGGCCAGGGGTTCATGTACCAGGTGGGTGGCCAGGCGGGTCACAGGATCAACTGCGGACAGGGGAAGGAGGTTGCGAACCTCCGAGGGCACCGCCATTGTGAACTGTTTGGGTGGTCCCTCATCCGGTTTGCTGACCAGGGCGCGGCTGCTCATGGAGAAGGCGACTATCATCAGACACAGGATGGTGCCCACGATCAAGTAGATGCGCATTTTGACCTTCCCTCCGGTCATGTATATGCTGGCTGCCGACCGGTCATCAGTCCCATCCGGGCAGGTTTGACCCGGGTGGGCGGCGAACGCTTCTACGGATTGGAGAGGATCGCTGATGAGAGCAGGGAGATTGACCCCCCAGGACGCCCGCGCTGCGGTCATGGGTGGGGCCATTCTCGGTGGAGGCGGTGGGGGCAGTGTGAAGCTGGGTGCCCAGCTTGCTGAGATGGCCCTCTCGGGCGGCGATCTGTTCCTGGTGCCGCCGGAGGATGTTCACCCGGACATGGTCCTGATCACCTGTTCCCTGGTGGGCGCACCCGCCGCCACCGCGTCGCTGGTGATGCCGGAGGATTTTCTGCGCGCTGTGCGGCTGCTCATGGAGAGAGCGGATCTTACGGCGGAGAGGGTCGGGCTGATCAGCTGCGAAAATGGAGCAGCTGCCACCGTCAACGGATGGTATCAGGCAGCCGCCCTCGGCATTCCCCTGGTCGATATCCCGTGCAACGGCCGGGCCCACCCCCTGGGGATCATGGGAGCCATGGGCCTGGAGGAGTGCGACGGATACCGCTCCCTGCAGGTGGCCGTGGGAGGGGATCGAGCGACCGGCGCCCATCTTGAGCTGTCGGTGTCTGCGGCTGTAGGCGCTGCCTCCGCCCTGGTCAGGGCAGCGGCGGAGAGGGCAAAAGGACTGGTGGCCGTGGCCCGCAATCCCGTCACAGCCGCATATGCGCTCGAACACGGTGCTCCCGGGGCCATCGCACAGGCCCTCGAGGTGGGTGAGGCCTGGCTTAAGGCCAGACCCGGGGCCAGGGCCCGGATTTCTGCGGTCCTGGAGATTCTCAGGGGAGGGCACACTGCCTCCGGGTTGCTGCTCTCGGCAGAAATCGAGACCCGGGACGGGTTCGATGTGGGGCGGGCGGTCGTAAAGGCGAAGGATGCCGAGCTGCAGATCCCGATACTGAATGAATACATGGCCCTCCGTATCGGTTCACGCCAGATGGCAGTTTTCCCCGACCTGGTCAATGTCTTCGATGACTGCGGCGTTCCCCTCTCGTCTGCAGATATGGAGGCCAGGCTGGGAGAGGAAGCTCACGTCACCTGGGTTCCGGGGGCCAATCTGTCCCTCGGCAGCGGGGCCACATCCGCTGCTCACCTGGCCGAGTGCGAGAGAATGCTGGGGGTGAAGCTGAGGTGACTGAGACCATAGGCGTGATTACCATAGGTCAGTCTCCCCGTCCGGATCTGGTATTGCCCATGAGAAAGATATGGGGTGAGGGTCTGGCCGTGCGTGAGAGGGGGGCGTTGGACTCTCTGTCCCGCCGGGACATCGCCGCCCTCGAGCCCGGGGATGATGATGAGACACTGGTGACCAGGCTTCGCGACGGTGCCGAGGTGGTCATTGGCCACCGCGAGACCGCGGCCCTGGTCGCCGAGGCAGTTTCTGACCTGAGCTCCGATGGATGCGATCCGGTGCTGGTGTTGTGTACGGGGTCCTTCACCCTCCCATCCCCCGGGGTCAGGATCCTCTTCCCCCGCCGGATCCTGCATGGCCTGGTTCGGGGGCTGCACTGCAGAGGTTCATTGGGGGTGATGGTTCCCCACCCGAGTCAGGAGGAAACTGTCGGGCGACTGTGGAAAGAAGAAGGGCTTGAGGTAATTACTGCAGCGGTTTCTCCCTACGGTCTCGCGCGAGACCGGGGGGATCTGCTGGGGGCAGCCGAAGAGCTTCGGGCAACGGGGGCAGATATGATCGTCATGGACTGTATGGGCTATTCTGCTTCCATGCGGGAGGCGGTTCGCCGGACGGCCGGAGTTCCTGTTCTTCTGGCCAGTTCCGCTGTGGCCCACGCCGTCGCGAGTGCGTTCCAGTGAAATCGAGGAGGGATTGGTATTGCCTGGACTTTCGAGAGAACAGAGACTGAAGATGCTGGAGGAGATCACGCAGGTGCCCGGGGGGCCGGGGCATGAGGACGAGGTGGCGGATGTCCTCACCCGATGGATGAAGGGCATAGCCCAACCGGCCTACGACGGGTTGGGCAGCGTCATATTCGCCCACGAGGGCTCGGCTGCATCTCCGCGCATCATGCTGGCCGGGCACATGGATGAGATCGGGTTCATGGTGAGACACATCACGGACGAGGGGTTCATCAGGTTTCTGCCTCTCGGAGGATGGTGGGACCAGGTTCTTCTGGGACAGCGCGTGGTCATCAGGACCTGCAGCGGGGACCTGACCGGGGTCATTGGATCCAAACCACCGCACATTCTTCCGAGACAGAAACGAGATAAGGTGGTGAAACTGAAGGACATGTTCATCGACGTCGGTGCCCGGGACAAGGAGGACGCCGGGAAGCTCGGTCTGCGCATTGGCGATCCGATCATGCCCTTCAGCCCCTTTGCGACCATGGGCAACGGCGATCTCCTGCTGAGCAAGGCCTGGGACGACCGCGTCGGGTGTGCTCTCCTCATTGATCTTCTTCACCGGCTCGCGGGCGGGGAACACCCCAACTCCGTCTACGGCGTGGGAACAGTCCAGGAGGAAGTCGGTCTGCGGGGTGCGACTACCAGCGTCGAGATGGTCAAACCTGACGTCGGAATCGCGCTGGAGGTCAGCATTGCTGGTGATGTACCAGGGGTCAAGCCCGATGAGGCGACGGATGAGCTGGGAGGAGGACCCTCCCTTCTGTTCTACGACAGCAGCCTGATCCCCAACTTGAAGCTGCGAGACCTGGTCATTGAGGTGGCGGAGTCCGAGGGGATCCCCCTGCAGACCTCAGTCATGCCAGGCGGGGGAACAGACGCCGGCAGGATGCACACACACCGGTCGGGGGTGCCCAGTGTGGTCCTGGGGGTGCCGACCCGTTACATTCACGCCCACGCGGGAATTCTGTCCATCGCCGACTACGAACAGACGGTGGATCTGTTGACGGCCCTGATGAAGGTGCTGGATGGGGATACGGTCCGCTCACTTCGCAGATTCTGAGGAGGAGATGAATGGATGGACGGCAGGATGAAAGCGCTGGTGAAGGCTGAGCGGGCCCCGGGCCTGCAGCTGCAGGAAGTGGACATACCCTCGCCGGGCTACGGAGACGTCCTGATCCGGGTGCTGGCGACGTCCATATGTGGCACGGATTATCACATCTACTCCTGGGACGAATGGTCCCAGAGCCGGATCAATCCGCCGATCATCGCCGGTCACGAGTTTGTGGGTGAGGTCGTCGAACTCGGTGACGGTGTCACGGACGTGTGCGCGGGTGACCTGGTGACAGCCGAGACCCACATCGTGTGTGACCGGTGTCTGCAGTGCAGGATGGACCAGAGACACGTCTGTGCCGAGACCAGGATCATCGGCGTGGACATCGACGGGTGTTTCGCCGATTACCTGGCCCTTCCAGCGGCGAATCTCTGGCTCACCGACCCCGATCTGGATCTTGGAGTTGCCTCGGCCCAGGAGCCCCTGGGGAATGCCGTGCACACCGCCCTGGCCGGTCCGGTGGCCGGTGCGCGCATCGCGGTCACGGGCTGTGGCCCCATAGGGTTGATGAGCATCGCGGTCCTGAAGCGCTGCGGTGTGCAGCAGGTGGTAGCCACGGAAGTGAATCCCTACCGGATTGAACTGGCCCGGAGCATGGGGGCCGACGCGGTAATCGACGCAAGGGATGAGAATGTGGTCTCGCAGGTCCTGGAGCTGACGGGAGAGGTGGGTGTAGACGGCGTGTTGGAGATGTCAGGCAACCCCGCTGCCATTGACCAGTCGCTCAAGATGGTCCGCCCGGGTGGACGGGTCAGTCTGCTGGGCGTGCCGTCTGCAAACCAGGTTTGCCTCGATATCGGCAACGATGTCGTGTTCAAGGGAGTGGATGTGCAGGGGATCGCGGGCCGGAAGATGTGGGAGACCTGGCACCAGGTCCGGGGGCTCCTCGCGTCCGGCCTGGATATCCGCGACGTCATCACCCACCGCATGCCCCTTGAGGACTACCGCGAGGGCATGGATCTGATGGCTTCTGGTGAGTGTGGAAAAGTGGTCCTGATACCGTAGCCGAAGGGAGATGCCGCCCCCCTTGCATTTGCCGGCGAGGCACTGTAAGATAATGGCACTCTGCTATCTGGAGGTAGCCAATGATTCAGTTCAAGGGATCATCCGACGGCATACGCCTGGTCATCGGCGAGACGTCCATTCAGAAGGATGCCGACGACCTGTACACTGAACTGGCCGAGCGGGTGGCGGCCATAAGCAGCTTTCTCTCCGGAGCGAAAATCAGTGTGGAAGTGGCGGCGGAAGGATTGACCAGGCAGCTGACCGACCTCATCAGTGCGGCTGTGGCCGAGAATTCGGACATGCTCCTGTTGGGAATCGCCTGCAGCAGTGGGAGGCAGGCTCCGGGCCTACACCTGCCGATGAAGATCGAAGGTGGGGAGACGGTGCAGAGGGGATCGGCCAACGGCCCGGTGGACTGGGTGGGCTTTCACCACGGAACTGTTCGGGGCGGGCACAGATTGCAGTCTCCGTGTTCCCTGGTGGTATTGGGGAATGTCAACCCCGGTGCAAGCGTCACAGCGGTGGGCAACATCTACGTTATGGGCACCCTGAAGGGCGTCGCCCACGCCGGCGCCAACGGAGGTGAAGAGGCCTGGATCTACGCCGGGGTTATGGATCCCTTGCAGCTGAGGATCTCTGAGCATCTTGCCCGTAATGCGCAGGGGACTGGAGGGGGGCAGCCGGAGTGTGCCGTGGTGGATGGGGGGCAGATCTGCGTCTACCCGGCTTCCCGGCTGGTTGACC
>PWUC01000108.1 GCA_003562655.1 Clostridia bacterium | reverse complement strand
TTGACCTCTCTCAGGAAGTCCACGCCGTGGGTCACACCCGGTAAGTCTTCACCGGGTATGCCGAGTTTCGTGCTCTGATGGGCCCCCGTGGCCAGGAAGATTGCCCCGTATCCCTGCTCCTTCAGCTCATCGAGGGATACATCGGCACCGACCCTGACCCCGGTCCGTATGTCAACACCCATTCTGCGCACTGTCTCGATCTCTGCCTCAAGCACGTGCGGCGGCAGTCGATAGTCGGGGATCCCCGTCGCCAGCATCCCGCCGGGTACGGACAGAGCTTCGAAGACCGTGACGTCATAGCCCAGCCTGCCGAGGAAGTGAGCCGCGGAGAGGCCGGCGGGGCCTGATCCCACCACAGCCACTTTGCCGGATCTTGCCTCGAACCGATCCAACACGGGGAGTTCTCCCGACTCCGCGAGGGGACGGTCCGCTACGAACCTCTTGAGGGCCCTTATGCTCACGGCCTCATCTATCTGGCAACGCTGGCACTTGCCCTCGCAGGGATGGTGACAGACATAACCACATATGCCCGGAAGGGGCATTTCCGCCTTGATGAGCCTATACGCATCCTCAAACCTCTCCTGCAGTATCAGGTCGATATACAGGGGAACGTCCACCCCTGCGGGACAGGCATTTTGACACGGCGACTCGAACAGGGCAGCACATACCGAGGCCGGGCATTCCTTCTGCATAACATGGGCTTCGTACTCCTCACGGAAGTACTTGAGCGTCGTCAGCACCGGGTTGGGTGCGGTCTGTCCGAGGCCGCATAGGGCCAAGTCACTGATGCTCTCGCCGAGCTCTACCAGGGTGTCCAGGTCCTCCTGCGTCCCGTGCCCTGACGTCATACGATCAAGGATCTCCAGCATTCTCTTGGTACCGATCCTGCATGGAGGACACTTGCCACAGGACTCCTCCTGCACGAAATCGAGGAAGAACTTCGCGAAGTCGACCATGCAGGTGTCCTCATCGACCACGATGAGTCCTCCAGAACCCATGATGGTGCCGAGTTCTGCCAGGTATTCGTAGTCAACCGGCACGTTCAGGTACTCCGCAGGTATGCACCCTCCGGAAGGACCGCCCGTCTGAGCAGCCTTGAACTTCTTACCGTCAGGCACACCTGCACCGATGTCAAAGATGATCTCACCGAGGGGCGTGCCCATGGGTACCTCCACCAGCCCGGTGTTGTTCACATCACCGGCAAGGGCGAATACCTTCGTTCCCTTGCTGTTCTCGGTACCTATGCTGGCAAACCACTCGGCGCCGCGCAGGATGATCGGTACCACGTTGGCCAGGGTCTCCACGTTATTGAGAAGGGTCGGCTTATCCCACAACCCCTCGTTCGCGGGGAAGGGTGGTCTGGGTCTGGGCTGCCCGGTACGGCCCTCTATGGACGCCAGAAGGGCCGTCTCCTCGCCGCAGACGAAGGCACCGGCCCCCACCCGGAGGTTCAGATCGAAGCTGAAATCGGTCCCCATGATATTGTCACCGAGCATGCCATACTCAAGCGCCTTGTCTATAGCGCCCCGGAGCCGCTGAACGGCCAGGGGGTATTCGGCCCTGACGTAAACGTAACCCTGCCGAGCTCCGACGGAATAGCCGGCTATGGCCATCGCCTCAAGGATGCTGTGTGGGTCGCCCTCGAGTATGCTCCGATCCATGAAAGCACCCGGGTCACCCTCATCAGCGTTGCACACCACGTACTTGGTATCGCCACAAGCCTCGGCAGTGAAGCCCCATTTGAGCCCTGCGGGGAAGCCGGCGCCGCCCCGTCCGCGGAGGCCTGAACCCTTTATGACGTCCACCACGTCCTCGGGGGACATGGATGTCAGTACCTTGCCCAGGGCCGCATAGCCATCACGGGCTATATACTCCTCGATGGAGTTCGGATCGATGATACCGAGATTTCGCAGTGCGATCCTGGTCTGGCGCTGGAAAAACGGTATGTCCTTGTGATCGGGGATGGGTACATCCGTTCCGGGGAGCCGATACGTCAGGTCCTCAACGATCCTGTTGTTGATGACGTGCTCCTCGATGATTCTCCGTGCATCTTTGGGACTTACCCTCTGGTAAAGCACACCCTCGGGGTATATGATGATGACCGGACCCAGATCACAGGGTCCCATGCAACCCGTCTTGACCACACGCACTTCGCCCTCGAGGTGGTGCTCACGCACGGCCTCCGACAGCTGGTCTGCTACCTCGCTGCACCCTGATGATATGCAACCGGCTCCGGCGCACACCATAATGTGGGCGCGATGAGTAGTCATCGGCTTTCCCTCCTCCTGTTCTTGGATAGGCCCTGAATAGACTACACACAGGCACAAGACCATCAGGGTGAACACATCAGATGTGATGATCGTGACCGTTTTGCGTCCGAGCCTCCCAGACAGGGGGCAGGGAGTTGTCTGCTCGCGGAGGCCAGTCGGGCCTCGCGAACAGCCCATCGAGCTTCGGAGACATTCTCTCTTCCGATCACCTACCGGACATCATCGGCACCGAGGGTTAAGGGCGATGCCGTCTGATGCGGGCGAGTGCTGCGAGATGATCTCACCGGCAGTCAGGATATCCTAAAACGCGGGATCACATGGCCATGCATGTGAGCGCGCGTACGTCATCCATTCGCATCCTCCATCGGACACACGAAGAGAGATCTCCTCCACCCGGTCTCACCCTATCAATCGTACTGGGCCAGTATCTCGGGTATTCTGTCCAGGGTTATCCGGGCGTGAACGTCCTCACCATTGACCATGGCAACCGGTCCCAACCCACATGCCCCAAGACACCTAACTACTTCCAAAGAAAACTTGCCGTCCTCCGTCGTGTCTCCGACCTCGATCCCCAGCTCCTCTTCCAGGCGTTCGATGACCGCTGCTGCACCGCGCACATAGCATGCGGTGCCCTTGCACACGCTTATGTGGTACTTACCTTTCGGCTTCAGGGAGAACAGGGAGTAGAAAGTGACCACGCTGTAGACTTCACCCACAGATACGTCCAGGCCATCAGCGACCCGCACCTGGAGTCGCATCGGCAGGTAGCCTACGACCTCCTGAACGCGGTGAAGCACCTCTATGAGGGCCCCGGGTTCTCCCCTGTGCTGGGCTATGATGTCATCGACCTGCTTCTCGATCTCCTCCCACTGCAGATCCTCTTGTCGCCGGACGATGTTTCCGGTCTCTGACCTCAACGTCTCGTCCATGGCAGCACCCCTTTCGTCCAAGCCCCGGCCGCTAGCACAATCACAACGCTCTGCGGGCGATCATCCAGGCGGCCACCTGAACCATCATCGACAACTGCTTGCCGTCATTGCATCGGATCTCACGTCTTCTGATGACCCAGATGCTTGCTCACCACGGCGTGGACAATAAGAGCGATGGCTCCTCCGGCCAGAGCCGTCAGCAGCTGGGGCGCCTGCATTGCATACGCCACCGGCTCCGGAACCGTCACCAGGAATCGCACCGCCATGGAAAGTATGATGAACTTCGCGATCGATGCCACCGCCAGGGCCACAATCTTGTGCCGCTTGCGCACGAGTGAATAAAGCAGCACAAATGCGGCATTGCCGAGAGCTATGAACGGGATCATCGGCGCCAGGGGTGCCAGCAGTATGCCCCGGTACAGAGCTATTACCGGAGTGGACACCCCCACGAGCACCCCCGACCAGGGATCAACCGTCATGGCGGTCAGCAGCAGCATTGCGTTGACAGCCGGCCCGGTCACCGGCTGCGGCAGCCCGAGCATCTGGATGGCAACCGTGAAGCCCAGTAGTATCGCGGTTTTTGCCATCCACGAGGTCGCCGTCTTAACAGCATATGTGGCATCCTCGCGCATCGTCCTCTACCTCCTGGTGTTTGCCCTCATTAAGACCATTGTAGAAGCCACCAACATCCACGGTCAAACCCCAAAAGGACTCGCGGGCGCCTGGTCTATCAACAGCAATCAAGGGATTACGGATCCATCGAAGGGTGATTGGAGGGTTTCTTAGCGCAGACGTCTCGCGAAAAGGAGCTTTCGCAGGACACAGGCTGCAGGTGAAGTCACTGTCTCGGTGATAGCAATTTGTGTCTGCACCCGCTGCCCGACCGAATCTGCAGCAGCTCCAACACGAAAAACCCCGTCTCTCGACGGGGCGATCCTGTGGAGACGAGCGGATTCGAACCGCCGACCTCCTGCGTGCAAGGCAGGCGCTCTCCCAGCTGAGCTACATCCCCACTCTGTGGGCATAGGTAGATTCGAACTACCGACCTCACGCTTATCAGGCGTGCGCTCTAACCGAACTGAGCTATATGCCCTCTTTCGCTTGGATCAGAGATAGACGTTCGGTCTCCGACAGGTGAACAGTGTTCTGGGTAGTTTCGGGGAGTACTACAGACCTTTCCCCGGGGGGAAAGGATCGACCTGGAGTCATTCTGTCAAC
>PWUC01000216.1 GCA_003562655.1 Clostridia bacterium | reverse complement strand
GCCGGCCCAGATCACGTCATCGCCCAGGCCGAGGCGGACCAGCTCCCGGGCGTGGGGCATTTCTCGGAGAGCCTCACGCACCGGGCCCCGGCGCCTGGCTGAGTAATCACATGCGGCGCAGGCCCCCTCCTCGAGATGCCATCGAGAGCCCTCCATCTGCATCAGGCGATCTGTCAACTCGCCCGCGAAGAGCAGGTCCTCTTCCGACTCCCGCTTACCCCCGTCGGTTCCGGCACAGGCGATGAGCACTGGCCCCTCTGGCCACCGCTGAAGGCGGGCGGCAACGGCATCCAGGTTGTTGAAACACCCCGCAATCACCCACTGTCCCCCCACCGAATTCCCCAGCGTCATGGTCCCATTGCTGGTGGTCAGAACGATGGGTCTGCCCCCAACGACCTCCCGTGTGTACTCCAGGGGTGAGTTGCCCAGGTCGAAACCGGGCAGGGGCAGCCCACCGCGTTCACCACCGACCAGGGCTGAAAGGATCCGACCGAGAGAACGGGCCTCCTCCGGATCAGCCACCGGCCATATGCCCAGGGCGCCGGCGGCCAGGGCAGCGGTGAGCGTGGTCGTGGCCCTGAGTATGTCCACCACCACCACCCCGACTCCCTCCAGATCCCTGTGAGCAAGTTCCCGGGCTGTGAATGCCACATCCAGCGAGTGTTCCTTCAACGTCAACCCCCCGCTCACGGTCGCATCTGCCCACCCCAGTCGATCTGCAGGCCCCGGTCCATCAGATCCCTGAGGAGTTTGCTGTCGACGTTACCGCCGGTGAGTATCACTGCCACCCGCTTTCCCTCCCCGGGGACGGCACCGTCCAGGACTCCCGCAAGGGACACCGCCCCCGAGGGCTCCACCAGGAGTTTCATCCGCTCCAGGATCAGAAGCATCGCGTCGGTGATCTGATCCTCGGTCACCTGGTGAAAGGAGTCCACGCAGCGGCTCACGTATGAAAAGGGCAGGTCTCCCGGCTGCGGGGTGCGCAGCCCGTCCGCAATCGTATCGATCTCCACGGAAACGGGCCTGCCCGCCCTCACAGACCGGTACATGCAGCACGACCCGTGAGGTTCCACCCCGATCACAGATATCTCTGGCCGCTGAGCCCTGGCGGCCGCGGCCACCCCCGACATGAGACCGCCGCCGCCGATGGGAGCGACGATGACGTCCACATCGGGCAGTTCCTCGATGATCTCCAGAACACAGGTCCCGTGTCCCGCCATGATGTCCTCATGGTCCGTAGAGTCTATGTATGTCATCTTCATCTCCCGGGCCATTCTCCGTGCCCGCCTCTTCCGTTCATCACTGTACCGGCCGTACAGCAGGATCTCGGCCCCATATCCGCGCACCGCCCGCAGCTTGGACTCCGGAGCATCCTCCGGCATGACGACCACAGAGCGAACCCCGAACTGGGAGGCGGCCCAGGTCACCGCAGCGGCGTGATTGCCCGAGGAAGCAGTCATGACCCCGCTCTCCCGTTCAGCCGGAGTCATCTTGTGCAACCTGTTGTAGGCTCCCCTGATCTTGAAAGCCCCGGTCTTCTGCAGGTTCTCCGGCTTGACCCATATGCGGTGGCCAGTATATCTGCTGAAGGTCCCCGAATACTGAAGTGGCGTGGGCTGAGTCACTCCCTCAAGTACACCTCTGGCATCGAGAAAATCCTCTCGCCTCAGCATTGAAACATCTTTCCTCTCACCCGCGCGGTTCGCGGGATGTATTTGAGACCAATAGATGATATGCTTCATTAGGAATTAGCTAAGCCAGATGCAGATTCCTGCCTCAAACTGTACGATGGGAGGACCACAGCCATGACTGACCCCAACCCATCTGTCACCATCTCCCGCATGAGAAGCGCCATAGCCGAAGTGATCGTGGGGTATGCCGAAGCTGTCGACCTGCTTTTGACTGCCCTTGTGAGCAACGGACATGTGCTCATAGAAGACGTACCGGGAGTCGGCAAAACCATGCTGGCCCGAACCCTCGCCGTGATAACGGGCCTCGACTTCAAGCGGATCCAGTTCACCCCCGACCTTCTGCCCTCCGATCTCACCGGGGTCAACACCTATGATCCTCACAGGGGCGAGTTCAGCTTCCAGCCCGGTCCGGTCTTCACCAATATACTGCTCGCCGATGAGATCAACCGCGCCACCCCCCGGACCCAGTCCGCCCTACTGGAATGCATGCAGGAGAGACAGGTCACCGTGGCAGGTGTAACCCGGCCTGTGCCGCGTCCCTTCCTGACCATCGCCACCCAAAATCCCGTGGAGATGTCAGGAACCTTTCCCCTGCCCGCGGCCCAGATGGACCGGTTCCTCATGCGGATCTTCCTCGGATATCCCTCGGAATCGGACGAGATAAAAGTCGTTGAGCGCTACCGGCGCCCGCAGAATCCCGAGGACAGGGTGGATGCGGTGGTCGGCCTCGAGGACATCGTACAGCTGTCCCGGGCCGCAACCGGTGTCCATCTCCGTGACGACATCCGAAACTACATCGTCACCTGCATTCGCCAGACCAGGGAATCTGCCGGCATCGAACTGGGAGCCAGTCCCCGCAGTGCGGTCATGCTCGCCGGTGCCGCCCGATCCCTGGCCTTCATCAATGGCCGGGATTACGTGATCCCCGATGACGTACAGCGCCTGATGCTGCCGGTCCTCGGTCACCGTCTGATCAGCAGTGAGGAGAGCTGGCTGCGCGGGCGCGAGGGTGAGGCCGTACTGCAGGATATACTTGAGACGATCCCGGTACCCGGTGAGTGACCATGAACCGTCACACGCTCCTGTGGGTCTTTTTTCTCATACTTCTCATGACCGGGGTGTTCACCGGTACTCCCGCCGTCACTTTCCTGACGCTGGCCGTATCGCTAACCCTGGTTGCAGGTCAGCTGTGGGCCCGTTCGGCGCTGGCCCACCTCACCTACCGTCACCAGGCTCCCGCAGACCGGTGCATGACTGGAGAAACCCTGGACCTGCAGGTGGAAATGGACAACCCCACGTTCCTTCCCCTGCCCTGGGTGGAGCTGACGGACTTCGTGCCCCAGAAGGGATTCTACCTGGGCGGTCCGGAGCAGCCCTCGAAGGGAAATCTCACCATCCGCACCGGCATGGCCTGGTTTCAGCGGATGAGGCGCACTTACAGGGTCACCCTCACCGCCCGGGGTTACTACCCCATCGGACCCTCGACCATTCGGGTGTGGGATCCCCTGGGGCTGACTTTCGCCGAAAAGAGACACCGGGACAACCTTCATTTTCTGGTCTATCCGATCACCATCTCCCTGAAGGATCTGAACATCGCCTCGGATCACCCCTTCGGCGACCCAGAGCGCCAGAGGTGGCTCTTCCGGGACCCCTTCTCCGTCGCCGGGGCACGCCCCTATGAACCTGGAGATCCCCTCCGGTTCATCCACTGGCCCGCCACGGCGACAGCGGGGGAGCTGATGACGCGACAGATGGAGGGCATTCGCAGTCCCGATGTTCTCATTTTCCTGAACCTGCGCACCATGATCACTGCGTGGCACGGCACAGTTCCCGAGCTGCTGGAACTGTCAATAACGGCCGCCGCCTCCGTCGCCCGCTTCGCTGTCGACCGGGGGTACCGGGTCGGCCTCTACGCCAACGGGAACCTCCAGAAGGAACAGCGGGATGACAGTGCCCCCCTGCTGCAGGTGCCTCCGTCGTCGCATCCCCGTCAGCTGCGGAGGATCCTCTCGGCCCTGGCACGAACCGCACCCCACGGCAGTGCCCCCCTGGAGAAGACCCTGAGGATGCACACGCGGGGCGACCTCTACAGCTCAGCGATTGTTGTCATATCTGCTGTCATAACCGATGGACTGCGCTCGCAGTTGGGACAGATGGCCCGCATGGGGTACTCCGTCACCCTGGCATACACAGGAGATGGTCCCGCTCCCGACATCCCTGACATTGTGTGCTATGATCTTGGTGGAAGCAGGAGGTGGGCCCAAATTGCAGCTCGCTGGGGACACACCACTGAATAACCGGCTCGTCACCACGCTGATGCGAGCCTCAATCGACCTGTGCTGGCTCCTACCTGCGTCCTATGTGCTGGGCCTCAGCTTCTATGAGGAGGGACCCATGATAGACGGGGCCACGGCCGCCATCGCCCTGTACGTTCCAGCCATCATTGCCGCCGTTGTATGGCACATGGCCTCCACTTCCCCCCGCCGCAGGGCTCTCGGACTCCTATGCCTTTCCGCGCTCTGGGTCGGAGCGATCTGGTGGCTTCACAACAGACAGGCCCTGGAGGGCGGTCTGTTCCAGCTGTTTCAGCCGGAGCACTTCGCCTTTGCCATGGCCTCGCTGATCTACCTCGGGGTCGCGGTTTACCGCGCCCTCGCCGCCAGCATCCGTCCCGATGCCCACATGATCACCGCCAATGCGGTGCGCGGGTGCGGGCTGACCGCCCTGATGCTGCTGATCTTGAAATACAGTGCAGGGTGGTACCCCGTCTGGCCCGTGCTTCTTCTGCCGCTGGCCCTGGTAGGTTC
>PWUC01000115.1 GCA_003562655.1 Clostridia bacterium | reverse complement strand
TCTTCCTGTAGCAGCTCCCACAGGGGTGCCTCCTGCGGAATGGGCCCTGCATTCATCACGGTAACGTAGTACATGATCATCCTCCTCAGAGTAATTTCGTCTATCATGGAATATCTTAATGGAGCGCTCCCGCATTGTCAAGCTATAAATCAAGATTAATTACAATAATCTTAATGTTAGTTAACCCATCAATCAGGTGTGCTGCTGGGACTGAGGGTTGGATGCCGGGCGAGAGCGGGATCGTGGCAGATTCTCGACCCGGTGCGGACAGCAGGTTTCCGGCGGGGCCCCTGGGTGGGGCCCGCCGGGTTGCGGGTCTCTCTTGCGATTGTCGGCCGATGCCAGGGCATGCCCAGGTGATGCCGTCAAACACCGGTACCGAAGCATCATCACTGGTCCTGAGGTCTACGCCACCAGCGCAGGGTCACGGGGTGTAACCGCCGCAATCGAATCTGACCCGGTCCGCGTACAGGTCGATCAACCTGCGGGTCACCTCACCCGTCGTCCCGCCCGCTATTCGCCCGCCGTCCAGCTCCACGATGGGGACGATCTCGGCCACACTCCCGGTCACGAAGACCTCATCAGCGTCTCTGAGCTGCTGCGGGGTGAAGACCTCCTCAGAAAACTCGATTCCGTTCTCCTGGCAGAGTTCAGAGATGACTGAGCGGGTGATCCCGGGCAGGATGTTGACCAGGGGATATGTTCTCACCCCGCCTCCGCTGACGATGTAAACAGTGGTGTTGGAGCCCTCAGTGACCATGCTGTCCCGTATCATGATCGCCTCGTAGGCTCCCTGTTCCCGCGCCTGCTGGCAGGCGAGGACATTGGGCAGCAGGGCCGTCGACTTTATGTCGCAAAACTGGTACCGGAGATCCGGGACGGTAATGGCGCTCTTTCCTCCCAGTCTTTCTCTTCGCGATACGGGCTCGTGGGGTTTGACCATGACCAGCACGGTGGGTTCCGCCGAGGCGGGGAAGGGGTGGTCCCTGGGGGCCGTGCCCCGGGACACCTGGATGTATGCCATGGCCTCGGGAGCTTCGTTTCCTTTTACCAGCTCCGTGATGATGGAGGCGAACTCGTCGCACGTCACACCGTAGTCGAGGCGTATCAACTCGGCGCCCCTCTCCATGCGGGCGATGTGCCGGTCCAGCGTAAAGGGAACTCCGTTGTATATCCGCGTCACCTCGTAAAGAGAATCGGCGAAGTTGAAGCCGCGGTCCTCGACGTGGATGAAGGCGTTCTCCAGGGGAAGGTATTCACCATTTAGGTAAACGGACGGCTTCCTCATGCATGCACTCCTTTCTGGTTCTCAGGTATGGGTTATAGACACGAGGGGGCCATTCCTTCTCCATGCACAGAAATTCTTCCTATCTATCGGTTGGTAGAAGTGTACGGGCCCGGTTGTCTCCCCTGATCAGCGCATTCTTTCGCAGAGTGGACCGCCCCCGGCGAAAGGCCCCGGGCGGCGCTGCTTTGAGCGCACCGGGATTGCGCTGCAATGCAGAATCTCCGCTGCCGGGGGCGCTGCACGACATGGGACGTGTTTCGCCCGGGTTCTTCTTCTGATAAAATGACCCGTAGCTGATTGTGGGGACGAGGGAGGGTTCGATGTCAGATCGCGCAATTCTTGCGAGGGTTACCGAGGAGTTGGGGCACCCCCTTTCCGAGGTCAGCCGGGCGGCGTCGCTGCTGGACGAGGGCAACACCGTTCCCTTCATCGCTCGCTACCGCAAGGAAGCCACCGGGGAGATGGACGAGACGACGTTGCGTAGCCTGGAGGAACGGCTGACCTATCTACGCGGACTGGAGGGGCGCAGGGAGAGGATCCTGGCCCGCATTGAGGCGCAGGGCAAATTGACCGAGGAGCTGGCACAGGCGATTGAGGAAGCGGAGACCCTGCAGGTCCTGGACGATCTGTATCTTCCCTTCCGCCCGAAGCGCCGCACCCGGGCCTCTGTCGCCCGGGAGAAGGGGCTGGAGCCGCTGGCCCAGAGGATGATGGCGCAGGAAGAGGTTGAGGGTGATCCCCTCGCCATTGCGAGTACCCTGATGCCGCAGGACCCGGAGCTGGAGCCAGACGAGGCATTGTCCGGTGCCCGGGACATCGCCGTGGAGTGGGTGTCTGAGGACAGTCAGGTCAGGGCCGACCTGCGCCAGCTCATGTGGGGGGAGGGGATCATCACCGCCGAGGAGGATGAGGAGGGCCCTTCTCCCTACGACATGTACTGTGGCTTTTCCGAACCTGTTGCCCCCCTGCCCCCCCACCGGATCCTTGCCATCAACCGGGGCGAACGCGAGGGGTTTCTCAGAGTGGCAGTCAGGATCCCCCAGGACGGGGCGCTCGACATATTGCAGAGGCAGTTCCTCCGCGAAGACTCCATCTGGTCCGAGCATGTGCAGACGTCACTGCACTCGGCCCTGAAACAGAGACTGCAGGGAGCCATGGCGAGGGAATGCCGGCGGACCCTGACCGAGAGGGCGGAGGCCCACGCCATGGAGGTCTTCGGCCGCAACCTGACCCAGCTGCTGATGCAGGCCCCCCTACGGGGCCGGGTGGTCATGGGAATCGACCCTGCCTTTCGCACGGGATGCAAGGTGGCCGTGGTGGACCCGGCCGGCAGCGTCATGCACACCGGTGTGATCTATCCCCATCCTCCGCAGAAGAGACTTGCAGAATCCAGCAGGAGGATTCTCAGATGGATTGAGCGCTATTCCGTGGACGTCATCACCATAGGCAACGGGACGGCCTCCCGCGAGACAGAGCGGGTGGTGGCCGATCTGATCAGCGAATGCGAGCGGACCGTTCACTACGCAGTCATCGATGAGGCCGGGGCCTCGGTGTACTCGGCGTCTGAGCTCGCAGCAGAGGAGATGCCTGACCTCGATGTCTCACTGCGGGGGGCGGTGTCCATAGCCCGCCGGATCCAGGACCCACTGGCGGAGCTGGTCAAGATAGACCCCCGCTCCCTGGGAGTGGGCATGTACCAGCACGACATGGCCCAGACCAGGCTGGTCAGGGCGCTGGATGCGGTGGTTGAGTCCTGCGTGAACCGGGTGGGAGTGGACGCCAACACCGCCTCGGCGGCTCTTTTGACCTACGTTTCGGGGCTGGGTCCCGGCCTGGCTGGCGGCATTGTGAAGCGGCGGGAGGATGCCGGAGTCTTTCGCACCCGAAGGGAGCTTCTCCAGGTCCCGGGGATGGGCCCCAAGACCTTCACCCAGGCTGCAGGTTTTCTACGCATAACCGAGGGTGAAAGCCCCCTTGATGACACCTGGGTGCATCCCGAATCCTACGAGGTGGCCCGTGCCATCCTGCGGCATGCGGGACTGGATGAGGCCCGACTGGCCCGGGATCAGGGGGCCGTGGGCAGGGCCCTGAAGGCCCTGGATCCCGGGGAGATGGCGCAGGTGCTGCAGGAGGGGCTGCCCACGGTCCGGGACATCATTGCAGCTCTCGGGCGTCCGGGGCTGGATCCACGGCAGGGAATGCCGGCTCCGATACTACGTACAGACATTCTGACCATGGAGGCCCTCGAACCCGGCCAGGTTCTTCTGGGCACCGTTCGCAACGTGGTGGACTTCGGCGCCTTCGTGGACATCGGAGTCGGCCGGGATGGCCTGGTGCACATCTCCGAACTGAGTGACAGATATGTTCGCGATCCCAATGACGTGGTGGCGGTGGCCGATGTGGTGACGGTCCGGGTGAAGGATGTGGACCTGGTCCGGCAGAGGATATCCCTTTCCATGAGAGACTTCTGAGTGGGGGTGGGCCCAGTTGAGGGAGCCTCTGCAGCGAGCTGGTGAGCTCCCTCGGGGAACGCACAGGCCAGGGTCGCCCCTACAGCAGCAGCACCGCTGTCCCGTATACATAAACATAGAGCCACAGGATGATGGTCATGGGAAATCCGAACCCGATGACGGCCAGGTCCTGTCCCTTCAACTCCCTGACGTCGATGCCGGCTCCTATGGCGACGAAGCAGGTGACGAAGAACCACGTAGAGAGGGTGCGGGCGGTGGCCGCCCCCCCGGGGGTGATCAACCCCAGGGTGGCCAGGGACGCCGCAATCATCAGCCCCACGATGAACTTGGGAAACTTGCTCCACAGGAGCCCGAGCCGCACCTTTTCACCCACGGGAAGCCCTCGTAGGGTGTAGAAATAGGTGAGGATCAGGACGACCGCGGGCATCAGGGCATTCCGGGCGGACTTCACGATGGTGGCAACGGCTCCCGCCCCCTCGGAGTAGGCATGCCCGATGGCGATGCACTGGGCGGTGTTTGAAGGTACGATCCCGGCGATGAATCCCGCCAGCATGTCACCCCATCCCAGGGCATGCCCGACGAGAGGCAGGGCCACCAGGACCATCACGTCGGTGAGCAGTGCCGCCCCGATGGCGGGGACGATCTCCCGTTCCCTGGCGCGGATCGCGGGTGCGACGGCCATGATCGCTGACACGCCGCATACTCCGATGCCGACGCCGACCAGGTGGCCCCAGCGCTCGGCCGCTCCCAGTCGCCGG
>PWUC01000168.1 GCA_003562655.1 Clostridia bacterium | reverse complement strand
GCCAGAAGGCCGGAGCTGCACCCTGCGCTCCGGCCCACGCAACCATCGTCCGATACCTACTGGAATCTCGACTGAGATTCTAAATGTGGTTCCCCCGTCACCACATCACAGCAGCCGAGCCCGGGCGTAGGTCCGGTATGCCTTCACGATCTCTGCCCTGACCGTATCTCCCACAAACCGTCCCCCTGCCTCCACGTCAATGACGTAGCCCTCCACTCTGGCTATTCCGTCCTTGGCATTGGAAATGTGGGGTTCCTCGATCTTGAGCTCCAGCACGTCACCCTCCTTGACCGGAAGGGCCTGCCGCTCGACATCCTCGCGGTTGCCCATGGCCACGATCTTCATCTCCTCGGGGTGGCACGATTCGGCACCCCGGACGTAGACGCTGCGGCCGGCCTGCTGCTCAAGCTTCTTCAAGTTGCTCCCCCCGGCACCTATGACCAGGGCTGCCACGGTGGGATGCACCTCGATCAGAAGCGCCTCCGCCGAGGACTGCAGCAGAGCCTTGCGGATCTCCGTACGCACCTTGCTGCCCATCGTATGTTCCGAGACCACCCGGCCCGATCCCTCACAATAGGGGCAGGGCTTCAGGAGTATGTCCCCCAGGCTCTCCTTGACCTTCTTCCTCGTCATCTCCACCAGGCCCAGCCGGGTAATGCCCAGGACCGTGGCCTTCGTCTTATCCCGGCTCAGCGTACTCTCCAGGACCTCGACCACCTTCTCCCGGTTCCTGGGCGACTCCATATCAATGAAGTCGATGATGATGATCCCACCAATGTCCCGGATCCGCAGCTGTCGGGCGATCTCGTCCGCGGCCTCGAGATTGGTCTTCACCACCGTGCTCTGCAGATCGGCAGATCCCACGTATCGCCCGGTGTTCACATCAATGGAAGTCAGGGCCTCAGTCCGATCGAACACGAGATATCCGCCGCAGTCCAGCCACACCCGTCGTGAAACAGCTCTGTCGATCTCATCGTTGATCCCACGCCTGTCGAAGAGCTGCTCCTTCTCCCGATACAGCTTGACCACTCTCTTGCGCGAGGGTGCCAGTACATCCAGAAGATCGAGAATCTTTTTATACTCCTCCCGGTCATCGACCAGCAGCGAGGTCACGTCGCTGTCCAGGCAGTCCCTCAGGATGCGGTAGCTCAGACCCATGTCCTGGTACAGCAGGGCCGGCGCCCTGGCCTTTCTGCTCTTTTTCTCAATTTTCCGCCACTGTTTCACCAGGAAGTTGTAGTCGTCGCCGATCTCCTTCTTCCCCTTGCCCTCCGCCACAGTACGCACGATCAACCCGGTGCCCGAATCTCTGACTGACTGGGCAATCTCCTTCAGTCGTGACCTCTCCTTCTCATCGGTGATGCGCCGGGACACGCCGACATAGTCGACCACCGGCATCAAGACCAGATAGCGCCCTGGCAGCGTCACGCTTCTGGTGACCCTGGCCCCCTTGCTGCCGATCGGTTCCTTGACAATCTGGACCATCACCCTCTGGCCCCGGTGGACCAGTTTGCTGATGGTGGCTCTCCTGACGTCGTTAGGGAGTTCGTCCTCCTCTTCGCTTCTCACCGGATACGCATCGTCCACATAGAGAAAGGCGTTCCGCTCCAGACCCACGTCCACAAAGCAGGCCTCCATGCCCGGCAGTACGTTCTCCACCTTACCCAGATAGACATTGCCCGCAATTCGCTCACTCGTGGGACGCTCAATATAGAACTCAACCAGTTGTTGATCCTCCGTTATTGCCACACGTACTTCGTCCTGATCAACGCTGACCAGGATTTCCTTCTTCATAGTTTCCATCTCCCGCAATAAATGATCTGGTAGCCCACGAACCGGTCAGAGGTTCCAGGGCTGAATTCTGTTTCCATCCTCAAGCCGGTACATGTGCAGACGATGCATCTGTACCGGCAGGTCCTCGCCTTCTTGACCTGCCAGGGATGCCAGGGCAGAAAGAAATTCCTGCGGCCTGACGTTGTGCTGCCCTCCCAGGGCCATGTCGGCGACGATCTGAATCTCCGCGTCGCCCGACTGAATGTCTGCGTCGTATACGTGGGGACGAATGTCCACCAGGCGGTCAGCTTTCGTGTGCCGCTTCCTGAGCACGACCACTTCATCCCGATCGAGAAAGGCACCGACCGCCTCCCGCCACAACCCGGCGCGGTTGCTGTGCAGATGATAGCGGTACCGGGAGGCATTGATGGCGGATGTCAGACTCGGACGATCCGGCGGAACCGGACGGGCCTGTCTCATGTGGAAGCCCCCCGGAAAAGCATCGTTCATCCTGTCCTGCACATGCCCCCCACTCTCACTTGCATCTGTCATCAGGTCCAGAAACTCTGCCTCACTCGAAAGGCCCACAGGACGGGCGGCCGCGAAGGAAATCAACAGGTGCGGATTGTATCCCTCGCTGTATCGGACCGGCAACCCCGCCCTCCGGACCGCTCTGCCCACAACGCGCAGAAACTCCAGGTGCGATACCCACCGGACCTGAGGCGAGATGACCAGCTGACAGCGTATGCGCTCAGACACCATCATCATCCAGACCCTGGGAAGCCCCGCCGCTGAGGGTCGCGGGATCCATCCCGGCGACTTCACACACACCACAACCGGGGCAGCTCGTCCACCGACAATCGCCGGTGACCTCGCCCCGATGCGCCCTCGCCCGTTCGCGCCGCAGAAACTCCCTGGTCACCCCTGCATCCAGATGATCCCACGGCAGGGGCTCGTCCTCACTCCGGATCCGTCGGGCCTGCCTGTGAGGATCCACGCCCACCGCATCGAGGGCTCCGTACCACGTCCCGGGATCAAAAAACTCCGACCAGCCGTCGAATCTACACCCCGCCTCCCACACCCTCTGCCCCGCCCCCGCCAGCCGGCGATCCCCGCGGGACAGCACACCCTCAATCAGGCTCATCTCGGGCTCGTGCCAGCTGAACTTGACTCCCTTCCGCGGCAGCTCCTCCTGCAACAGCTGGATCCTGCGCTGAAATTCCTCCACGGACAGCTGCGGCTCCCACTGAAACGGGGTGTGGGGCTTCGGGATGAAGCAGGCGACACTCAGGTTGATGCGCAAAGGACGCCTTGACTGGCGAAAGGTGCGGTACAGCTCCCGGGCCCCCTGAACCAGGGTCACGATGCCCCGAACGTCCTCGTCGGTCTCGGTGGGAAGGCCGATCATGAAGTACAGCTTCACCGTGTCACACCCTGAGGCGAAGGCAGCCTCCAGTGAGCTCGCGTAGTCCTCCTCCGAGACCCCCTTGTTGATCACGTCCCGCAGACGCTGTGTGCCCGCCTCGGGCGCAAGGGTTATCCCCGTCTGGCGAACCTCCCTGACCTTCTCCGCCATCTCCACCGAGAACTCATCAATGCGCAGCGACGGAAGTGAGACACTGGTGCGGGACTCTGAGAACCGGCCCGTCAGCTGGTCCATGACCGCTTCGATCCCGGAGTAGTCCGTGCTCGAAAGGGAAGAGAGAGATACCTCGGGATATCCCGTATTCTGCACCGTCTCATAGCAGAGATCAACCACCGCCTCAGGCGTTCTCTCCCGCACCGGCCGGTAGACCATCCCTGCCATGCAGAACCTGCAGCCCCGGGTACAACCCCTGAACAGCTCCACTACGGCGCGATCATGAACGATCTCGGCAAAGGGAACCACCGGCCTGGTGGGGAAGGTAACCTGCCCCAGGTCGCGCACCACCCGCTTCAGCACCCTCGGGGCACCCTCGCGCAGCGGCTCCATCGAGGCGAACTCCCCCCGGTCGTCGTAGTGCGGGCGGAAAAAACCGGGCACATAGACTCCATCCAGGCCCGCAATCCGCTCCAGGAAACCCCGCCGCCCCCCGGGACGCCCCTCCCCGGCCCAGTCCACGTGGGTGTCAACGAGCTCCAGGCAGATCTCCTCACCGTCACCGAGGACAACAAAATCGAAGAAGGGGGCCACCGGCTCGACGTTGAAGGCGCACGGACCTCCCGCCACGACAAGAGGGTCAGACTCCCGCCGGTCCTCCGACCGCAGGGGGATCGATGCAAGAGACAGGAGGTTCAGGACGTTGGTATAGGTCATCTCATACTGCAGGGTGATGCCGAGGAAATCAAAATCCCCTATCGGATGCCGGCTCTCCAGCGAGAACAGGGGGATCTGCCTCTCCCGCATCAATCTCTCCATGTCCTGGGCCGGGCTGAATACCCGCTCCGCCAGACACCCCGGATGATCATTGAGCGTCCCGTACAGGATCTGCGTTCCCAGGTGGGACATCCCCACCTCATACAGATCGGGATAGGCCAGGGCAAACCTCACCGGGGTCTGTTCCCAGTCCTTTTTGACCGCATGCAGCTCGCCCCCCATGTACCGGCTGGGGCGCTTCACCTGCGGCAGAAGATCGTCAACACGTCTGTACAGATCCAACCTTTCACTCCCCTCGGGGCTCGTCCCCCAAACCATTATATAGAATGATTCACACTGACAGAAACCTTCAATCATACACATACCGCGAAAATTGTGGTAAAGGGGGAGTTGTCCCACGATCACTTCAGCAGATTTCGCAGGGGCTCGTCGGCTCTGCCCGAGTTGACCGCCCTGCGCAGATCCTCCTCCGTGATCTTGCCCACAATCTGAAGGTTCCGATCCAGGATCCATATCACCGCGTACCCGTAGCTGCCGAGGCGCTGGCTCACACCGACCACCGTCTCCTCGCCATAGGCGCTCAGATGCTCAATCGGCGGGGGCACCCTTCGCCTGCGTCCTGGTCTGCGGCGGTACAGGTTCCCGAGGGGAACGGCCGGCACATCGCTCTTTTCCCCGAGAGCAGTCATGAACAGTATGACACCAACCAGGCACAATGCCCAGAGGTAGGTGTCAAACACAATGCCCAGATAGGCGGCAATCGCAACGAGGAGCACGCCCCAACAGATCCCCCAGTCCGCCATGATCCGGCCCGCCCTGGCGACTCCCACCCCCTCGCTCAGGTAGCTGCGCAGCATCCGCCCCCCGTCGAGGGGAAGGGCCGGGATCAGGTTGAACAGGGCCAGGGCCAGGTTTGCGGCCAGGAAAAAATCCCACAGGTACCCGCCTCCCCAACCTGCAGCTCCCAGCAGCAGCCCCAGGCCCAGCAGCATGAAGTTGTTCAGGGGCCCGGCCAGGGCGACGGGAACCTCCACGTCAGGCCGGCCCGATGTACCGCTTATCTGCATCCTTGCACCGAAGGGAAGAAGCTGGATACCGGTCAGGGTCAGGCCGTATCCCCGCAGGGCGATGTAATGGGCCATCTCGTGGGTGAGCAGGACCACGCCCAGGATGAGCAGCTCCCACCCACGTTTCGACAGGGCCGCCCAGACCAGCAGGAGTATCACGGAAAAATGAACGGAGACCCGGCTGCCTCCGAGGTGAAAGGTCAGCCTCGCCCGGGACAGGGAGTTCACTTGTCGTCCCCCCGGGCCAGATGGGGTTCCGGATCCACCGCTCTCCCATCAACATGGATCTCAAAATGCAGGTGGGGACCCGTGGTTCTACCCGATGTCCCCGAGAGGGCGATCAGCTCTCCGGCCTCGACGTGGTCGCCCTCACTTACCTTCACTTCCTCCAGATGAGCATACAGGGTGGTGAAGTCGCCCCCGTGCTGCAGCTTCACCGCCAGACCGTACAGCTCATCCTCCCAGACCTTCAGAACCGTCCCCGCAGCCGAAGCCCGGACCGGGGTGCCCTCCTCACAGGCGAGATCCACCCCGGTATGAAAGACCTGTTCTCCGGTATTCGGATCCTCTCGCCAGCCAAAGCCGGAGATGATCCCGCCGTCTACGGGGGAGAAAAAGGCCGGCGCATCCCCACCCGTCGGGGCGAACCAGGACGGGATGGATGCGTCACCGGGGAGGGTGATATCCTCAACGGCAGCCCACACATGTCCGAACAGATGCGCCCAATCCGTGTCCTCCGTAAGGGCCCGGAAGACGAGGGCCCGGCCGCCATCCATGACAGACAGCGGTGCCCACCGCACGATCACAACCACCATGAGCAAAAGGACCGAATAGGCGACCTGGCGGACCAGCTTGTTTCTGGCGAGGGATTCAATGTGGGCGAGGGCCGGTCTCCCCCTGCCCGCCCGGGTAGATAGACGTCGCAGGGCTCCCTCCCGCTGCGACATTCCCTGACTGGGTAAGCGTCTCATGGGCGCCTGTCCTCTCCTCGTGTTCGTCTGCACATAATTTATACTAGTGCGCCCGTCCCTTTATGCAGGACGGAAAAGAGAGGAAATCAGAAGAGGATCTTGTGACGCCGCATGCCCACATTCAACACGAGGCCAACGCATACCAGGTCAGATACGAGGGCGCTGCCGCCGTAGCTGACAAAGGGCAGGGGCAGACCGGTGATGGGCATGATCCCGACGGTCATCCCGACATTGACGACAACCCGGAAAAGAAGCATGGCCACCACGCCGCCGACGAGGACCGCCCCGTAGTGATCACCGGCCCCCGCTGCCGCTGACAGCATGCGCAGGAACATAACCAGAAAGGCGAGCAGAAGAATGGCCACACCCACAAACCCCACCTGTTCACCCAGCGCAGAAAAGATGAAATCCGTGTGCTGCTCGGGGAGGAAGTGAAGCTGGGCTCCGGCCCCCCTGAAGAGCCCGTTGCCGGTGAGCCGGCCCGACCCGATGGCGATTATGGACTGCTGCAAATGATAGCCAGCCCCGGTGGGATCCGCGGTGGGATCCACAAAGGCAATCAGGCGATCGACCATGTATGGCTTCAGGAAGGGGATCTCCATCTCATACCTCGTGTATGCCGCCAAGGTGGTGAAAACCCCTGCCGCAGCCACGCCCGCCACCGCAAGAAGCCTCCAGGGGTTAAAGCCAGCCAGGTAGAGCTCTCCGAGAAGCACGGCACTGAACACCATGGCAGTGCCCAGGTCGGGCTGGGCCAGGACCAGCAGGGCCGGCACGCCCACATGCACCACGGACCACCCGAAGTCCCCCCACGTATACTCTTCGCCCCGCCCTCTCCCCCGTGCCGCCACCTGGTTTGCCAGGGTTATGATGACGAGGATCCTCACCACTTCCGCCGGCTGAAACTGCATGGGCCCCAGCAACAGCCACCGCGTGGCCCCTCCCGCCGCGATACCATACCGGAGCACCGCGCCGAGAAGCACGATGGATGTCACATAGAAGACCCGGGACAGGCTGCGCAAATACCGGTAATCGACCGACAGGGCAAGAATCATCGACCCGAGCCCCAGGAGGGCAAAGATCCCCTGCCTGCGGACAAAAGAAGAGGCCAGAACCGTGCGCCAGCCCTCGGCTGTGGATCCGGCGATCATGATGAGTCCCATGGCCGTGATGATCAGGACGGCCATGATCAGCACCCAGTCCACATGTCGCAACAGTCTGCTGCCTGGCACAGGGCATCCCTCCCTCGTCAGCGAAGGCGGTCCCGCCTCATTCCGATCACGGGAATGCTCGCCACCAGTGACCGCCTCTGCCCGTCGGCATCGCCGAACTCGACCGTTATCCCGGATTCATCTATCTCGATGTATCTGGATATGACTCTTATGAGATCGTCCTTCAATGGCTCCAGTATCCCGGTGGGAATTCTCATCCTGTCATGGCTCAGGACCAACTGCAGCCGCTCCTTGGCGATCTGCTTACTGGGTTTGCGCCTGCCAAACAATCTGTCCAGAAAACCCACGGCAACCCCCCTTCAACGCTGGCGGAGACCAAAAAGCTGACCGAGCCACTCAAAAACTGACCGGTTCGCGTCCATGTCCATGAAGGGGACATCCTCGCCAGTGATCCTGCGGGCGATGTTCCTGAATGACCGGCCGGCCTGAGAACCCGAATTGCTCACCACCGGCTCCCCCCGGTTTGTGCTGACCATGATCGCATCATCTTCCGGCACCACGCCCAACAGACCGATGGCGAGTATGTCGATCATGTCCTCAATGTCCATCATGTCCCCGCTTCGCACCATTCCCGGCCGGAACCTGTTGATGATCAACTGGGGACGGGGAAGATCCTCGGCCTCCAGCAGACCTATGATTCGATCCGCATCCCGCACGGCAGAGACCTCCGGCGTGGTGATAATGAACGCCCGGTCTGCGCCGGCCACGGCGTTGCGGAAACCCTGCTCGATCCCCGCCGGGGAATCGACCAGTATGTAGTCCAGATACTCTGCGCCCCCTGCCTCAACTGCCAGATTGGCCTCCTTGAGCTGGTCACAGATCCGCCTCATCTGCTCGGGATTCACCGCAGATTTGTCCCTGGTCTGGGCGGCGGGAAGAAGATAGAGTCCGTCGGTCCGCTTGTCCTTTATCAACGCCTGTTTCAGCCGGCAGAAGCCATCCACCACATCAACCAGATCGTAGACGATCCTGTTCTCCAGGCCGAGCACGACATCCAGGTTGCGCAAACCAATGTCGGCATCGACTAGGGCCACCCGGTACCCCAGGTCCGCCAGAGCCGCTCCAATGTTGGCTGTCGCCGTCGTCTTGCCCACGCCACCCTTTCCCGACGTAATAACCACTGTCTCTCCCAATACTCTCCCTGGTGCGACAGGTGTGCGTGTCGATCAACACACTGTCCAGACAGCGCCCCCGGGCGCTGCCGGCCCCTCACCAGGTTTGCTCACACTCCTTTGCCCCCAGATTTGACGAAGCTACGCCACCGGGATATGGGCCTAGAATCATTGTCGCACTGCCTTCCCATCCAAACTAACGACACCGGGATGATACTCTTCCACTACTATAACACCATCCTGCAGCCGGGCAACTTCGGGCAGATTCGACTCCGGCCCGCCTCCGGGAGCCCGGGTGATCATGTCACCGATCCGCAGCTGAATCGGTTCCATCCGGAAGGCGAGCACCACCGCGCGGGCATCGCCCCCAGCGCCGGCGTGAACGACCCCCCTCAGGCGTCCCATCACGAACACGTCCCCTGTGGCCACCACCTCCGCTCCGGCATTGACGTCGCCTACAATGACCACGTTGCCGTTGTGGCGGATGTGCTGCCCCGAATGCAGGGTTCTACGAACCAACCTGGCGCGATCGCCGCCCCGGCCTCTCGCCTCCCGGTCCTCCGACGGCTCGTGCAGCACCTGCGTCAGGTCAAATCCTCCCGTTGTGCGCAGCCTTCTCTCGAGCATCAACAGCTGCTCCGTCGTGAGAACTCGGCTGCCCACGTCGACGACGGCGTCCGACCCCCGGAAAAATCCCCTGGCGGCGGCGAGCTTGCCCTCCAACTCCTCGAGCAAGACCTCATAGGTTGGTCCCTCCGCCAGGTTGATATAGAGCCCGTTCCTGCTGCCCTTGAAAGTGACCATCTTACCGTCCACATCGGAACCCCCTCGAAATGGTGTGCAGAGGACTTCGCCTTATTTGGCAAATATCCTCCTTCACCAGCGATTGCGGGGCTCACGGAAGACTATACTGCTCATTACTGCGTATTTCGCCTAATTTCTACATTGATCTCCGGTCATCGCGGATCGTGTCACCTGCTGTCATCGGGAAGGGTGGGAAAGCCAAAATACTCATCGATGATGACCCGGGCCACGGGCGCCGCCGCCCTGGATCCTCCACTACCGTGGTAGATCACCACTGCGACGGCGATCTCGGGATCGTCGGCCGGGGCGTAGGCGACAAACCAACCGTGACTCTCGCGCCTGAGGTCGGGGCTTCCCACCTCCGCGGTGCCGGTCTTGCCCGCCACGGAGATCAGCTCACCGTCGCTGGGGCGTTCCCTGGGGTAGTCGAAGAACCGCCAGTGGCCCGAACCCCCGGGAATCATGGCACCTTCCATTCCGCGCTGGACCAGTGCAATGTTTGCATCCGACGCAGGGAGCGTAGACAGCACCTCAGGCGATGCCTCCCACAGCAATTCTCCATCATCGCCCACCAGGCGGTCAACGACATAGGGTCGAAATCGGGTTCCCCCACTGGCGATGGTGGCAGCGTAGCTGGCCATCTGCAGTGGAGTGTACGCGTGAAACCCCTGCCCGATGGCTGCCATGAGGGTCTCTCCCGGGTACCAGGGCTCACCCAGGATCTCCTGCTTCCACGCCCTGTCCGGAAGGATGCCTCCACTCTCCTCTCCCGGCGGAAGCCCAAGTATGCCCGTCACCTGGCCGAACCCGAAGGCCCTTGCCATCTCGACCATGGGATCGATCCCCACCCGGAGTCCCGCCCGGTAGAAGTAGACGTTGCAGCTCTCGGCTATGGCCTTGTGCAGATTGACGACACCGTGGGTCCTCCAGCAGCCGTAGCTCTGGCCGAAGATGCCCAGGGCACCGTGACAGGTTTCCGTCGCGGCGGGGTTGACCCCTGCCTCCAGTGCCGCCAGGGCAGTGACCATCTTGAAAGTCGAGCCCGGCGGAGTGATCTGGGCCACAGCCCGGTTGAGGAGGGGCTGCCCCGCCCGGGGGTCGTTCAGTTCCTGCCACTTCAGCGCCCACTGCTCGGCACCCTCAGTCCCGGGCAGGTGCAGGGGCGCGGTGGCAAAATCGTTGAGGTTGAAGGAGGGCTGTGAGGCCATGGCCAGGATCGCCCCCGTCCTGACATCCATCACCACCGCAGAGGCCGATGTGGCGTCAGGATAGCTCTTCGAGGGGTTCGCGGAGTCGGCTGGAAGCATGATTCCCTCGTCCCAAAGGCCCACATAGCGTCCCTGGGAGGGATCGTAGGGAACGGGATCATGTCCTGCCTGCATCCTCTCGGTCACCACCTCCAGAGCCCTCTCGGCGACCAGCTGCAGCCCGCTGTCGAGGGTCAGGTGCACATGATCACCGGGACGGGGCACCTGTCCCATCACGCTCTCGACCAGCCGCCCGAAGGCGTCCACCTCTATCCTCGTCTCGCCCACGCGGCCCTGCAGGCTGAACTCCATGCTCCTCTCCACGCCCGACTTTCCCACCACATCGCGGTTGTCGTATTTCCTGTCGGACATCTCGCCGAAGGTCCTCAGCTCCTGCTCGCTGATTTTCAGCACATAGCCCAGAACGTGGGCAGCGAGGTCATCGCCCGGGTACAGTCTCACCGGCCGTGCCTCGACCCGGATCCCGGGTAGAAGGTAGCGGTTTTCCATCAACGACGTATACTCGCCGGGCGACAGATCGATCTTCAGATCGACGGGAGCATAGGGTCTGGTGCGAGTCTGGTCGCGTATGGCGCCCAGGATGCTCTCAACGGGAACACCGATCAGTCGGGACACGAGGTCCAGCTGCGAGTCGGTGAGAGGGTCACTGGAGGGCAGATACTGGGCCACAAAGGCCGGCCGGTTAGAGGCCAGAACAGCGCCGTCGGAGGAGATGATCTTTCCCCTCGGCGCAGGAATGCTGAGCACCCGCAGCCGCTGCTGCAGGGAGGCCAGGAGCAGATTATCCCCCTCGAGTATCTGCAGCTGGGCTGCGCGGCCCAGGAGAAGGAGCATCAGCAATGTGATCAGAACCGCGAAAACACGGGCTCGCCGCCGCACGGAATGCACCCCCTATGAGTTCTCCCAGTGTGTGAACCCCATCACCGCCGCAGCCGCGTAGTACACAGCGATCATCAGGGATCCGCTGTACGAAGCTGAGATGACGGCTACCGACACCGTCCCCACTACCTCCCTCGGGATTCCAGGCAGCCACAGCACTGCCCGGACGGTCTCGATCACCAGCGACAGACCGAGGGTCATGGCAACCGAGAGGGAGACACTGGGGCGCAAAAAGGCCCTGAGAACCCTCCTGGTAACCAGAGCTGCACCCACCAACAACAGCACGTTCAGACCGATGAACCTTCCCCCCGTCAGATCAAGCAGGACACCGCCGGCAGCCGCAATCACGAGGGCATACCCCTGTTTCGACTCGAAGATGGAGGCGGCGAGCACCCATATCAGCACCAGGTCCGGACGCCCCCCGCCGCGGCCGATGCCCGGTACCAACGTCATCTGCAGAAGCAGCGCTGTCAGCAGTACACCGAGATGCGCCAGCAAGGACAAGGAACCCTCCGACCTCCCGTCAACGCTCATCGGCATTTTCGTCGACAATCCCGGGCCACCTCAACCCGTGCCTCCCGGGCAGCCGGATCACCATCACCTCGTGCAGGTGATTGAGCTCCGCTGTGGGCCGGATCCAGACCTCCTGGAGAAGGCCCATTTCCTCGATGGTGACCCTCACCACCTCTCCCACGGGAATTCCCCCGGGAATGGCCTCGCCCAGGCCGGATGTCACAATGATATCACCTTCATGAACCTCCGCCGCCGGGTCGAAGAAGCTGACCCGCAGAAGACCCTCCCGGGCGATCTGACCGGCGGCCACCCCCGCGTCACCGCTGACCAGCGACTCCACCCCCAGACCGCTCTCGGGACTCGTGATCAGCATGACCCGGGCCGTATTGATGGTGGTGGCGGTCACCCGGCCGACGAGCCCGGTGGACGTGACGACCACATCTCCGGTGCGCACATCGTTCCCCGATCCCCGGTCCAGGGTGAGCTGACGGGTCCAGTTGGAGGGATGACGGGCCAGAACCCGGGCGATCCCCACCTCCACCTGCAGGACCTCCGACAGCGAGAGCAGGTCCCTCAACCGGCGGTTCTCCCGCTGCAGCAGGACCATCCGGGTCTCAAGCGCCTCCAGCTCGGCCAGCTGCGACCGCAGTTCCTGATTCTCCCGCACGATGATGCGAAAGCGGATCAGATCCCCCATCCACCCGCCGGTTCTCCGGGACACCTCGGTCAGGATGCCCTCCAGGGGGGCAAGCAGCTCAGTCCACAGATGCTCCAGTCTCCCCGGGGGGCGATCGGGGGCCCGCGTCAGGACCATCAGAGATATCAGGAATAGACTGATCAGCAGGCTCCCAACAAAGCGCCGGTCTCGCCAGAAACGCATCAACGCTCTCCGCCCCGTTTCAACCCTCACCCAGCATCAGGCTGGGAGCTTGATCATCAGCTGGTGCCGGATGCCGACGGGTTAGGCCAGTCGCTTGGGGACCATCAAGATTCGCTTCAACACATCCAGCTCATCGAGGACCTTGCCCGTTCCCCGCACTACGCACAGAAGAGGCTCCTCTGACAGATACACCGGCATCCCCGTCTCATTGCTCACCAGCCGATCAAAGCCCAGGAGCATGGCCCCTCCACCCGTCAACACAATGCCGCGGTCCATGATGTCCGAGGCCAGTTCTGGAGGGGTACGCTCGAGGGTCACACGGATCGCATCCAGTATGTTGGACACCGGCTCCGAGAGAGCCTCGCGTACCTCCTCCGCCGTCAGTTCAACGGTCTGGGGAAGGCCACTGACCAGATCGCGGCCGCGCACGTCATAGGTCGCCTCTTCCTCGGCTGCAACGGCACTTCCAATCTCCATCTTGACCTGTTCGGCCGTTCTCTCTCCTATGAGCAGGTTGTATCTCCTCTTGACGTAGTTGACAATCGATTCATCCATCTCATCGCCGGCGATGCGTATGGACTGGTGGGTCACGATCCCGCCCAGGGAGATAATCGCGACCTCGGTGGTGCCACCACCGATGTCCACCACCATGTTCCCCGTTGGCTCATGCACGGGAAGCCCCGCTCCAATGGCCGCCGCCATCGGCTCCTCGATCAGGTAGGCTTCCCGGGCCCCGGCCTGGAGGGTGGCGTCGATGACTGCCCTCTTTTCCACCTCAGTGACCCCGGAGGGGACTGCGACAACAACCCTGGGGCGGATGACCGGTTTCCGGCGGGTGGCCTTGCCGATGAAGTAGCGCAGCATGGTCTGGGTCACATCGAAGTCGGCGATCACGCCATCCTTCATTGGCCGCGTGGCGACTATGTTGCCGGGGGTCCGGCCGATCATGCGCTTGGCGTCATTGCCCACGGCCAGGGGCTCGGTATCCTCTCCCCTGCGCATGGCAACGACGGAGGGCTCATGCAGTACGATTCCCCTCCCACGGACGTATACCAGGGTGTTTGCTGTACCCAGATCGATTCCCATATCGCGTGAAAGCTGATTATAGATAAAGCTAAACACTCATCGATTCTCCTTCCAGGCACCGGACGTCAGGACTGCATGTCCCAGCTGTCTCCCTGTTCCCTCAGGCTGACATAGCAGTCATCGCCAATGATAAGATGGTCCAGAACATCAATCCCCATCAATGTGCCAGCACTGATAATCCGTTCGGTGACCTCAATGTCCTCTCGGCTGGGGGTGGGATCGCCACTCGGGTGATTATGAGCAAGGATGACCGCCGCGGCACTTCGCCTGACACATATCTTGAAGATCTCCCTCGGATGTACCACCGACGAGTTCAATCCTCCTACCGACACCACTTCGATCCCCAGTACCCGATTCTTCGTGTTCAACAGTACGATCTTGAAGCACTCCCTGTCCAGATACCGCATGTCCTCGGTGAGAACCCGGGCCACATCCTGTGGGCCGTTGACTTCCGATCCCCGGGGCACCTCCGCCGCAACCCGGCGGCCCAGCTCCACCGCCGCCACGATGGCCGATGCCTTTGCCCGGCCCACACCGGAAATGCTGCACAGTTCCTCGACGCTGGTATCCAACAGGTTCCTCAACACCGTGTCGCCTCCGCCCCTCTTACCGAGCGCCACGAGCACCCGCTGGGCCAGGTCCAGTACGTTTTCTCCCCTCCGGGCATTGCCAGTGCCCATCAGCAGGGCCAGGATCTCTGCATCGGTGAGAACCCGGGCACCTCGCTGGAGCAGCCGTTCCCGTGGTCGCTGCCGGGGCGGAAGTTCCTTTATTTTCAGACCTTTTCGCTCCACGTCCCTTCCCCATTTTCAGGTCGGTTCACCCTGATCATAACATGAAGTGCCATATAGAATAACCCAGACGGGCAAAGAGCCTGTCCACAACGTGAACGGGAAACCCGACCACGCAGGAATAGGACCCCTCAATGCCGTCGACGAGCAGCCCACCCCTGCCCTGTATGGCATAGGAGCCGGCCTTGTCCCGGTGCTCTCCAGTGGCGATGTACGCCGCAATCACCTCCCGGGGCAGGGACTTCATCCTGACCTCGGTGCGGCACACCTCCGCGGCCTCGCAACCCCGCCCGGCGTCAATGACAGCAACTGCCGTCATCACTGAGTGAAGGCGCCCGGACAGGCGGCGGAGCATCCTCCCTGCGTCCTCGTCATCACACGGCTTGCCGAGGACACAGCTGCCGTCAACCACCACCGTGTCGGCCCCGATCACCAGGCCTCCCCTTCGGCTGCTGACCTCCCGCGCCTTGGCCCTCGCCAGAAGCAGTGTCGCCTCTGCTGGAGCGAGCGCACCACCGGCGAGAACCTCCTCCTCGTCAAGCCTCGACGGAATGCTTTCGAAGGGGAGGCCCAGGTTCTGCAGAATCTGCTTCCTCCTGGGCGACGCCGAGGCCAGTATGATCCGCGGCCTTCCCTCCGACCTCACCACGGGTGATTCACTCACCTCGCCCTCCATAGGAGGACGCCGAACCCGGCGCCAAGGGCCCCCAGCAGAGTGAGGTTGAGATTCATGCCCAGGGTGAAGTCCAGGGTGTTCAGGAGCCTCAACGTCACCGGAGAGAATCCCAGGGCTGCACTCTCAGCCAGGACCGGAACGTGGGGCGAGACCACCTCCCCCACTACATTCCCCACGAAGGCGCCGATAATCAGCAGCAGCACGAGGGTCAGATAATTTCTGCTTTCTCTTCGCACGTCAGGCCCCCTTATTCCTATTGTCACACAAGACCATGGTTCTATCCGCCATCGATGCCCATTTCTGCAAGGGCATACACCAACTCTATGAAGGTCTCCCTGGACTCCCGGGAATCGACACCATCCCTGAGAGCATCGAGATGGGGAACAACATACTCCTCCATCAATATCCTGAATTCGTCTGGAACGGCCCCATCTCCTGCCTCGATCTGCCCCCAAAGCTCAGTCACGGCCTCAGCCCGGCGCGATATGTCCCCCTCGCCGGACAGGGCAGCCTCTGCCAGGAGGAGACCGCCGAGGTCTGTCACCAGGGCCTGGAGGCCGTCTCCCAGCTCCGGTGGGACAGTCAGCTGCCTGCTGAAGCTGGGAATCACCCACGACAGCGCTGCAGCGTGAGGACTCCTTGAATCGAGGGCATCAGCGATCCTCCCTGCTTCCGCCTCGGAGCTGGTAACTGCCACGATCACCCTGTGCATGCCATCGTCCGGTGGCAATACGACGGCAGGGTATCCCATGCTGTTCAGGTCCT
>PWUC01000086.1 GCA_003562655.1 Clostridia bacterium | reverse complement strand
GCCGCCAATGCCGGGCTCATAGAGATCTACCTCCGGGCCGGCCGGACCCTGGAAGTGAACCGCTGGTTTGAGGCCGCCCGTCAGACCCTAGCATATCTGGAGCAACACCTGGCCCGGACCGATGGTGGGTTCTCTGGCAGCCAGGATGCCGACGGGGACTACTACCGCAGTTCACCGCGTGCAGGGGGTGAGGCTCCCCTGACGGACCAGACCCTGTACACCGACGTCAATGCGCGCATCGCCTCAGCCCACATCCTCGCCTACCGCGTACTGGGGAATCAGGCTCACCTCAGGTCAGGCCTCAGAGCCCTGCAGGTGGTCGAAGATCACTGCACCGATGGTGACAACCTCTACCACTACTGTGAGGAGAGCAATGAGCGGGCATCTGGCCTACTCGCAGACTACACGGAGCTGGCCCTGGCCAATCTCGACGCGCACACAGCCGCAGGCGATCCCGAATACCTCGATAGGGCTCTATGTCTGGCGGAGGTCATCCGGGAACGGTTCGCCCTGCCCGATGGCAGTTTTTCGGACAGAGAACAGGATACCGGCGACGAGGTGGCCCTGCTGCGACGGCCTCACGTGTGCGTAGAGGAAAATGCCCGGACCGCCCTGCTCTGCCACAAGATCAGCCTGGTGAGAAACGACCCCAGCTGGGAGCAGCAGGGCGTCGCGGCCCTCCTCGCCACGGCCCCCACCGCAGAGGCATCGGGGCCGGCGGGAGCGATATGGGCAGCAGCCCACCTCGAAATCAGTGAACCCGCACCCCACGTGCGGGTGCTTCTGTGCTCCAGGAAACGGGACGGAAACCTGCTCAGGTCCGTAAATGAGGCCCCGGAGAGACACGCAGTCATCGAGATCGATGAGGGCGGAGTGCAAGAGGCCCTGGTCTATGTGTGCCGGAAGAACCACTGCTTTCCCCCGACTTCAGACCCGGAGGAACTGAAGCGCCTCCTCGCCCCCCATAGGGCCGAGGTACCGGCGTCAAGGCACTGAGGCCCGCCCTACGGCCCCACTGCTGGCCCGGAGCTCTGCCTCCTGAAACCGCCGGCCCGATGCGAATCATACCCAAACAGGCGATGACAATTGGAGGCATCCATGCGAACCTCATGGTACCCGCGGCCCTGCGGGCACAGGCAGACGTGCAGATTCACCCCGGCATAGCCGCTGTCCAGTCACCGCACTCTGTCCTGATACCGCCTGCAGGGGAGCTCCTGTTGGAAAGAGACCTGCTGGACCGTCCTCGCGCCCAACGCAGCCATCTACATACTGGAAGGGGAGCCTGGAAGACCCAGCTGTCCCCCCAACGTGAAGCCTGTCGGCAAACGTGTATGTGGGATTTCTAGAGTTCAGACCCGAGCAGATCGATCAGGTCACTGACGGCCATGACCACCAGCTCGTTCTGGCTGATGCCCAGGGCTTCGGCATGCTCTGCCAGTTTCTCCTTCACATCGGCGGGGAATCTCACGAGGAGGGCCCGGTCCGGCAGGCGGTCGTCGGCAAACACCATGCAGTTGTCGGTGATGCGGGCGAGTTTTTCCCCTCTGCCCATCAGCCACCTGAATATTCTGGAGACGGCTGGTGCAGTCTGCTTCCTGCCCTCGCGAGCGTATGCCCGGCGAACCATGTCCCTGGACACACGAATTCGATCTCCATAGAGGATGATGGCTCCACCTTCCACCTCCTCGATGATCCCTTCGTTCTCCCCCTTTATTTCGTCAGCGAGTCTTCTCGCCGCACCCCGTTTTCCCGAGAGCAGAACGTGCGCCATCTCTCCACCTCGTCTTCGACCGTACTGCTAGAGCATCTCCAGTAAGAACCTGCCTCCCCATTTGTGCCCGATCAGATCCGACGGGTAAAACACCTGTGTGTTGTCGGGATCTGCATAGCTCACCAGCTCCCCCGGTGTGGCCCCGTCTAGAGCCACGAGCACATCTGGCGGCCGCTGTGTGTATCGATCGATCATCTCGGCCAGAGTGCTGTCCCTCAGGTTCCCCAGTCTCAGCTTTTCCCCCAGGCCCGGCGCGGCACCCAGGATCCCCCCGCAGTCACAGGCCCCGCTGACGAAGACCTCCAGCGACCCGGCTATCTCCAGAGACACGTGACCGCTGTCCAGGCGAAAGCCGCGACCAGCCCAGGACTCGGGTTCAGCCGAGACTGCCCCGGCCACATCCGCCTCAGAATACCATGGAGGGGAGAAATCAAGATCGGCATTCTCCAATTCCTCGGCCGTCGGACGCACATCTTCCGATCTGGCCCGCCCCTGGTGTAGGGGGATGATCACCCCGCACGTGGTGCCTTCTGGCCGCCCCATTGCGGCGATTGCCCTTCGCACCGAGGAAATACCCTCGAGGTTTCCCCGGTGGGCAACCACCACCCCAACCCAGTCCAGGCCGCGCCTGTTGGCCTCCTCAATCGACAGGACAATATCGTCATAAGCACCGCGCCGACCGGCGAAAAGATCATGGTCCCTGCCCAGTCCGTAGAAGGTGAACTGCAGATACTCAATGCCGCTGCCGGCGATGACCTCCCACAGCATGCGGTCGCCATTCCTCAATCCGTACCCGTTGGTAGCCAGGAAGGAGTAGCTGCTCTTGCACAGATCTCTCCGTCTCGCTTCCACCGCGATGGTGCTGAAGTCCGGGTGATACGTGGGTTCATCCAGGAAGAAGAGGTGCATCGAGGGAATCCTCCGCCGAAGGTCGCCCAGCTGATCAAAGACCATGATTATGTCCGACAGCGGAGTGTGAAACCCCGTCTCTCCTCCCCGGGCCCAGCAGTGAGCGCACATGTTGGGGCAACCGGAGATCCGGAAATTGACGATCGCCGACCTGACATCCAACAGATCCACCACACTCGATCCTCCCCCCTTGCAGTAGTGATATTATAAGTAATATCACCGGGGATCGCAACCGGTTCAGATTGAGTATGTGCATTGCTCTGCAGCTTGAGGAAAATCACAACGGAAGGAGCTCATCAGCAGTGATTCACCTGGTGACCACAGTTAGCGGTAGACTCTCACCCCTCGATGCTTCCTGCACGAACGGGGCCCGTAGCTGCCCGGCCCGCACTCGTGCCGGGCAGGGGCACAGGCCGGGCTGACCATTGCAGGGATCCCCTCATCGCTTCAGCATCTCAGCAAAGGCATCTTCGTCCAGTACGGTGACATCCAGCTCTTCCGCCTGGGCCAGTTTGCTGCCCGCTCCTGGACCTGCCACCACGTAGTCGGTATTTCCTGAGACGCTCGAGGTCACCCTTCCTCCCCGCTCCTGCACCAACTGCGCGGCTTCACTCCGGGTCCAGCGGGTCAGTTTACCGGTCATGGCGAAGGTGAGACCCTCGAAGTCCCGGTCCCCATCTGACGGTTCTGGGCCCTGCAGGCGAATCCCGGCGGCCAGAAGCTTCCGCACCACTCGCTGGTTGCTGTCATCCTGGAAGAAGGTGACCACGCTCCGCCCGACCTCGGGCCCGACGCCATCAATGGCGAGGAGCCCGTCTTCTTCCGCCTCCATCAGATCCTGCACGCTGGGGAAGTGACGGCTGATCACCCCGGCAAGGTGGTCACCGACGAGAGGAATGCCCAGGGCAAACAGAAACCGGTCCAGAGACACCTC
Source organism: Clostridia bacterium (assembly GCA_003562655.1). The sequence goes on along the minus strand of PWUC01000086.1, from coordinate 943 downwards.
CTTGCTGCCCTCAACGGCTGACACCAGGTTTTGGGCGGATTTCTCCGCGATCTTATCCAGCTTGATCCAATCGTTTTCATCCAGGGAATATAAATCGGCGAGGTCCTCTACCAGCCCGAGGTCGACCAGCTGGGAAGCAGTCCGTTCACCGACTCCCTCGATGTCCATGGCGCGCCGCGAAACAAAGTGCCTGATCCGTTCCCGCAACTGGGCCTCGCAGGAAAGGTTGGGGCATTGTACGCTCTTCTCGTCATCGCTTCTGACTACCGGCGACCGGCACACCGGACAGGCATCGGGAATCCTAAAGGGTTTCTCCTCCCCCGTCCGTTCGCGGGCGAGGGACCTGGCCACGTAGGGAATCACGTCACCGGCCCGTTCCACGAGCACCCTGTCGCCGACGCGAATGTCCTTGCGATCGATCTCACTCTGGTTGTGCAGTGATGCCCGCCTCACCGTCGCACCCCCTATCTGCACCGGCTCCAACAGCGCCACGGGCGTCAGCTTGCCCGTCCTTCCCACCTGGACCGTGATGTCCCGGATGCGGGTGACCGCTCCCCGGGCGGGAAACTTGAAGGCCACGGCCCAGCGGGGATCCCGGGTGCGAAAACCCAGCTCCCGCTGGTGCTCCATCCGGTTTGCCTTGATCACGACTCCATCGATCTCGTAGCGACTCTCCTCGCGAGCGTCCAGCAGCTCGCGATGATAGTCCAGTGCGTCCTCCACGGATCTGCAGAGGTGCCCTGCCTTTTCTGGAGATCGAAGGTGCCAGGCGGGAAGCAGCTCAGACAGAACCTGCCACTGACTCTCGATCGATGCTCCCGTAGATTCGGCCACCTGGTACATCACTGCACGCAGGGGACGCTCCGCAGTAACCCGGGGATCGAGCTGGCGCAGGGACCCGGCGGCTGCATTGCGGGGATTGGCAAAGGGGCTCTCGCCCCTG
>PWUC01000110.1 GCA_003562655.1 Clostridia bacterium | reverse complement strand
ACGCTCCGCGACTCGGTGGTCTGCTCATGGTCGAAGGGCAGGACCGCCAGGGCATAGACCGGCTTGCTGATGTACCGCTCCTTGATCGCCCTACATATGATGGGCAGGGATCCGGAGCCCGTGCCACCGGCCGTGCCGGCAATGATGAGAAAGGCGTGGGTCTCGTAGAACTGGGGACTGGATTTCACGGCATCCAGCACCTTGTCGCCGTCCTCCATGGCCAGCTGGGCGCCCAGCTCGTTGATCTTGCCCACCCCGTGTCCGAGCGTCTGGCGCAGTCCGATGAGCACCCGGTGCTTGAAGTCGTTCTTAATGTACTTCAGCCCTGTCAGGTCCGCCTGGTCCGTATTCACGGCGATGACTGTAGGTGCGATGGTCGCCTTGCGCTGGGTGCGCGCCTTCATGTTCAGCCTTGCGAAATGGTCGGCGATTCGACTTCCGCATTGTCCCAGCCCGATAACTGTTAGCTTCATTACGTTCCTCCTTCTTAGTCTGCCCTTGCCTGTATCCTCACCTGGATTCTCATCCTAGTCATACATTCGTCTCTTCACGGAGAAATAGTAGCCGGCACCGCCGGCGCCCAATACTGCGAAGACTATAATAACAATGAACGCCCACAGTGGCAACCGTCCGGCACGGAAGGACTCCGGATCGCTCCATCCGCTCTCGTTCTCGGCTCCGTCCACGGCCTGCACGATCCAGTAGTACGTGCCATGGGGCAGGGCCTCCTCTCTTGTCAGCGTGTAGTTACCGGTGAGGTCTTCTATTACAATTGGATCGGTGAAATTGGCGCTGGTCGATATCTGCAGGGTGTAAGAGACTCCGCTGAGGTCGAACACCTCCTGCCACCGGAACTCGGGCCGCACCTTAAATATGTGACCCACCCTGCGCCCGTCGATTGGGGAGTATAGTTCGGGCGTGTCCGGAGGGTCTTCTTCCATGGCGAAGATGGCGGGGACCGCCGTCTCGTTGCCTTCGGCATCCTCCGCTGTCACCTGGCGCGGGCCATGCCTGCTCTCGGGCACGGCAAAGACCACCTGGAAGCTGCCGTTTTCATCCGCGGTTGTGTTTGCGGCCACCCCGTCCTCGTAGAACACTGTGACGTCTTCATTGGCGGCAAAGCCGCGGCCTGTGGCGGTCACGTTCATGCCCACGTGTCCTTCGCTGGGAGAGAGCTCGATGCCCGGCACTATCTCGAAGGTACGGGCCGGGACATCCTCGGTCTGGTGCCCCTCGGCGGTGACATCGTACTCGCCCGCCGGCATCTCGGGCACCTCGAACGATTCTTCCCACTCTCCTCTGGTGCCGGCCCTTATCTCTATGTCGTTCAAGGGGAGTTCCTCTCCATCGAACAGCACCTTGATGTGCCTCTCTCCACCGACGAAGCCACCCCCGGTCACTGTGATGCTCTGGCCCGGGCTGCCGGAGGCCGGATTCAGCCGTATACCCGGGCCCACCGTGAAGGTTGCGTGCCTCGGGATGACGCTGGGTTGGGTGTTGATGATATGACTACCCCTCACGGATGGGGGAACAGCAAAGATCTCGGTCCAGAATCCGTCTGCATCGGCTGCGATGATCGCATCTTCCAGTACGCGTTGGCCGTCGAAGTATAGCTGAATGCCGGTCTCATCCTCCCCGTATCCCCGGCCTACCACGGTGACGGTATCGCCCACCTGTCCCTCTTCGGGTTCGACCGTAAGGCCGCTCTGGACGTTGAAGTTCCTCTCCGCATAGATGGTGGCGTTTTCGCTTGCTTCGGCGCGGATCGTGTGGAGGCCCCTGTAGGTGTTGGGGACGTCGAATGTGGCCGAGAACGTGCCAGCACTAAGGACGGTGGCCTCCGCCCTCCACATCGTCCCGAAGTAGATATTGACCGTCTCGCCGGGCGTGTAGTTGCCGGTGATGGTGACCGTAGTTCCGGGCATGCCCGAAGAAGGGGAGGGGGTGTTGATCCCGATACCTCCGTTCAGGGCCACCGCGGGCAGCGCCAGCGAGGGAACGGCCATCAAGCAGAGGGCAAGGATGATGATCAGTCGGTATGATAGCTTTCTGTAATCAACCATGGAGTGAGTCCTCCTTTCGTCAAGCATCCCCACTATTATAAACGAAGATAGACATGAAAAGTAAGTGCAGGTGGGCGGCTTCACTGTCATCGCGAGTCCCGGTTAAAGCGGGACGTGGCGATCCCGTGGCTGAGGGCGGACTACGTCCGCTGTACTCCATGAAACCGGATTGCTTCATCCGACATGTCGAGATTCGCAATGACGTCCTTGCCTGTCATTGCGAGTCCCGACTTGTCGGGGGCGAAGAATCTCTGAGATTCTTCACTCCGCAGAGGTTACGGTGAGCGAAGCCGAAGTGCTCCGCTCAGAGTGGCAGGTTGAGGGCGTTGCGCGGCACTGTGTAGGGGCGGGGCTTGTCCCCGCCCTTGGGGGTGGTCCTCAATTCCGGGAGGGCACAGGGCCCTCCCCTAAGACACCTGATCCACGCCCCGCTGTCCTCTCTCTCCTGGGGGAGAGAGTTAGAGTGAGGGGGACAGTCGTAACTCCCCCTAGCCCCCTCTTATCCTAAGAGGGGGAAACCGATGGTCCACCTTAAGATAAGGGGGACACAGGGGGTTATGAATGTGGAGGAGGATTGTTGAGGCAGGGGTTATGAGTGTCTCACCCTCACCCTCGCGCCCAAATGTAGTGCGACCCTTCAGGGTCGTGCCCCCCCGCGCACGAGGCTAAAGCCTCGCACTACAGAGCTAGGTGGAAGCGGTCACTCGTAGAGGCGGGGCCTTACGAGGATGAAGTAGGCGCGCAGTCCGAGGAGCAGGCCGATGAAGGAGAAGATGACGATGAAGCCCCACATGGGCAGGCGTCCCACGCGGATGCGCTGAACATCGCTCCAGGCGCTCTCGTTCTCCGCACCGTCCACCGCCTGCACCGCCCAGTAGTAGCTGCCGTTGGGCATGGCTTCTGTCGGGGTGAAGCTGGTCACGGTCAGTTCTGTAGCTGAGAACACGATAGACTCAGCTTCAAAATCTGGGCTGGTCGCCACCTTCAGGCCGTAGTAGACTCCGCTGAGATCGAAGACCTCATCCCACTCGAAGGTCGGCGTCCCGCTGCGGAAGAAGCCAACCCTGCCCCCATCACCGGGCGAAAGAGGCTCCGGTATGGGAGGTGGATCCGACTCCATCATGAAGACTGCGGAGGTGTTGGTTATCAGGTCGGATATTGAATTCGTCTCTCCCATGATTCCCGCCTTGACCTTCTGCTCGCCGCGTCTGCTCTCGGGAACGCTGAACACCACCTCGAATGTACCATCGGCGTCGGTCGTCACCCTGGCCACCTCGGATCCATCATAGATTATGGCAACATCTTTGCTGGCGGCAAATCCCAGTCCCTCGACAGTCAGGTCCGTGCCCACGTGTCCCTCTTCGGGCGATAGCTTAAGGGCGGGCCTTATCTCGAACGGTACCCCGTCGATATCTGTCTGCCTGGTCCGATCCCCTTCGGCGGTGACACTGTACTCGCCGGCGGGCTTCTCGGGCACCACGAAGACCGCCTCCCAGCGGCCGGTCGCGTCGGCGCTGATGATTGCGGGTATAGTTATCAGTACCTTACCCCCGATCAATATCCTGATGTTCCGCTCGTTGGCGCCGAATCCGGTCCCGCTCACGGCTATGGTCTGCCCCACGGCGCCGGATTCCCCGGCAACGGTTATGCCCGGCCCGACCCGGAACACAGCAGGCCTGACTCCCTGGATGATAGCGTGCACTGACCCGCGGGCGCGTATCTCGTGTTCGCCCTGGCTCCAGGCCGGTAGACTGAAGGTTGCCTCCCAGTTGCCCCTGGCATCGGCTTCTATATTATGCACTATCGTATCATAGAGGCCGCGCCTGACCTCGATGCCGGTCTCATTGGCGGCAAACCCCCTGCCCGACACAGTGATCTCGGCACCGATGGGGCCTGTTGTGGGGTCAACAATCACCCCCGGTATGACCCTGAAGATGGCGTCCAGTTCCACAACCTGTCCGTCAACCTGTCCGATGGCGCGCAGGGTGTAGGCACCGGCCGGGCTTTCGGGGATGACTACGTCGACCTCGAATTTCCTCGAGACAGTGGGTATGATGTCCTCCTTGAGCGGCACCCTGTAATCGGAGTCAAGATAGTAGTAGATATCAACGTATCCATCAGGATCGAGATCTTTTCCGGACACGGTGATGCTGTCTCCAGGAAGCCCCTGCTCAGTTGAGAGCGAAATCTCAGGATATCGACACACGGCTTCGACGGGCGCGGTCAGAACTCCGATGGTCATGACACAGAGGGCGAGGATGATGGTCAGTCGGACCAGCGATCTCATCATCGTAACATTATAACGGAAGGCGTTGTGAAAAGGAAAATGCGGGGGGGCGCCACTCCCATGCACGAGGCTAAAGCCTCGCGCTACATCGTTGGTTGGAATATCTCTGTAGTGCGACCCTTCAGGGTCATGCCGTTCCGTATTGGTGCACGAGGCTAAAGCCTCGCACTACATTGTCGGTCGGAGCACTACATCGTTGGTCAGAATGCGTCTGTAGTGCGACCCTTCAGGGT
>PWUC01000136.1 GCA_003562655.1 Clostridia bacterium | reverse complement strand
GTCACTCTTGCACCTCCCACATCACAGACATCCAGCTCCTGTACTCGAATCTTACCGCACTGGGGACAACTCACCTTGTGGTACTGCACGGTGACCTCCACGGAGCGAAAGGGCCCGATGGGTATATCACGGACCTCTCTCGTTTCATGCTGCCAGACCCTCTCGCCTACTGACTGACATGCGCCACACCTCGCCCTGAATCTCCGATCCGGCCGCACCACCACCCGGAGCCGATCCTCTCCGGCAACGCGCGTATTCTCAACAACTTCTCGACGAAAGGGGAATAAACTTGCTATACTCAGCCGGGACATGCGACTACCTCCTCCGAAACAAGAATATGAAACATTATTCTTGGAAGGAGTTGCATGTCCTTTACCATGCTGCGACTATTCGCAACCTGCGATCTTGCCAACTCAAATGGAGAAGAACCTTTTTTCATGAGGAGGGCGTGGTGATCTCGCAACGAGAGGTAAGGGCAAAACGAGCGAGAGTCAGGTGACCCCGACGCGATGCACCCCCAGAAAATCATGCCCCGTACCTGGTAGAGGAGAACAGGGCGGATTATCTGCCGGCGGTGAGGGCCGATCAGAAGACGCACCTTGAGACAATGCTGCGAAGAGGAGGTCTTCAGCCCGCACCCTGAAAGGGACAGGGGCTGCGGAAACGCCCGGCGATTCGAACCTGCACGCTCTCAACGACTATCTCGACCCTCCCCCCACGAGGCAGGTCGCGAGAATCGAAACGGTCCACCACCGACCTCACGGGTGAAGAGAGGTCTCACAATACCTCCTGCGGCATCACCAGTCTTGCAGCCGATGAGGCAGGTCCCGAACGCCTGCTGAGAATGGCAGGACTTAGCCGGAAAAGCTTTCTGTCCTGGGTGCGGGGCTTTGACGCGGACCGATCACGGATCCGCGCGGAGCCTGGGGTCCCGGCCCTCGGATGCCTGGCGATCGGCCTGTTCTGAGTGCCCTGATTCATCAACATGGCCGCTGCATTGCGACATCATGCGCCTGGATGACGATCGGAGAGTTGTTGACACGGTAGGAAACCTCTGTTATAGTTGGGCGCGGATGAATGAGTATCCTTTAAGTCGATCCAGTGAGGTCGATAAGGAGGTGGCGGCGCTGGTGCCACAGGATGTCGGGATGACTGCAGCGAACTCGCCGGTTTTATCTCTCACACTCTCTGCTTTTCCTTTCAACAATCAAATATCATTTTTCTTTGCGGCAGCATGTCTATCGGGCGAGGGCTTTCGGTGGGCGTTTTGGGCAGCTCACAGTGCCACGAAGGGAAAGGGGTTCATGCGATGAGCGAGGACAACCTTGAGGTCAAGGCGCGGATCATGGACGCCGAGGAGATCAGCCGGTCGCTGGTGAGAATCTCTCACGAGATTGTGGAAAAGAACAGGGGAGTGGACAATGTCGTGCTGATCGGGATCAGGCGGCGGGGAGTGCCCCTGGCCGACAGGCTCAGGAAGTTCATTGCCGAGTTCGAGGGAGTGTCCGTTCCCGGCGGATCCCTGGACATCACACTGTACCGGGATGACCTGACCCTGCGTCATGATCATCCCACCGTGCATCGAACGGATGTCCCCTTCGACATCACCGGAAAGACCGTGGTCCTGGTGGATGATGTTCTGTACACGGGGCGGACGGTGCGGGCTGCCATGGATGCCCTCATCGACCTGGGTCGCCCCTCAACGATCCAGCTGGCGGTCCTGGTTGACCGCGGCCACCGGGAGCTGCCAATACGGGCTGACTACGTGGGCAAGAACGTCCCCACCTCCCGGCACGAGCTGGTGGAGGTAAAGGTGGATGAGGTGGACGCGGTGGAAGAGGTCGTCATCATGCAAAGACTGGAAGGGGCTGAGTGAGTTGCCCGAGCTGAGCAGCAGACACGTCCTGGGCCTTGAACCCATGAGTCGGGATGACATCGAGCTGGTGCTGGACACCGCAGACTCAATGCGCCAGATTCTTGACCGGACCATAAAGCGGGTTCCCACACTGCGGGGACGCACGGCCGTGAACCTGTTCTATGAACCCAGTACCAGGACGCAGACCTCCTTTTACCTGGCCTGCAAGTACCTCAGCGCCGACATCATCAACGTGTCTAAGGGTTCGAGCAGCCTGGTCAAGGGCGAATCCCTTCGGGACATGGTGCTCAACATCGAGGTCATGGGGCCGGAGGTTGTGATCATCCGGCATCCCTCGGGGGGAGCGCCTCACTACCTGGCCAGAAACGTCAGTTCCTCCATCATAAACGCGGGCGACGGCAATCACGAACACCCCTCCCAGGGCCTGCTCGATCTTTTCACCATAAGGAGTCGAAAGGGAGGCATCGAGGGTCGGAAGGTGGTCATCGTCGGGGATATCCTGCACAGCCGCGTCGCCCGTTCCAATATCTGGGGCCTGGCAAAGATGGGGGCCGAGGTGGTCGCCTGTGGTCCCTCCACGCTGATACCTCCCTTTGTGGCAGAGATCGGGTGTACTGTCACCAACGACGTGGACCAGGCCCTGAGGGGAGCCGATGTGGTCTACGTTCTCAGGATCCAGATGGAACGCCAGGAGGGCAATCTCTTCCCGGGCGTCAGGGAATATCACAAGCTCTTCGGCATCGATGCCAGGCGTCTGGCCCTGGCCCGTCCCGACGCCCTGCTGATGCATCCCGGCCCCATGAACCGGGGAGTCGAGATCACAAGCGAGGTGGCCGACGGGGGGCAGTCGGTGATCCTGGAGCAGGTCACCAGTGGAGTGGCAGTCCGGATGGCTCTCTTTTATCTTCTGCTCGGAGGTGGGAACTGAGATGGAGCGGATGCTGATCAAAAGCGGACATATCATCGACCCGGCCAATGCCAGGGACGGCGTCGCTGACCTACTCCTCGAGGGAGGCACGATCGCCGCCACCGGTGACAACCTGTCGGTGGAGGGGGCGGAGGTCATCGATGCCACAGGATGCATCGTGACGCCTGGCTTCATTGACATACATACGCACCTGCGTCAGCCGGGCCAGGAGTACAAGGAGGACATAGCCAGCGGCACCCGGGCTGCCGCCCGGGGTGGTTACACGGCGGTGGTCAGCATGGCCAACACCGAGCCGGTCATCGACGATGAAGCCGGAATCCGTTTCATCTCGGATGTTGCAAAGAGGGAGGGCGCCGTCCGGGTGTACCCGATGGGTTCCGTCACCAGGGGGCAGAAGGGGAAAGACCTCACCGAGATGGGCATGATGGTCGAGGCGGGTGCGCGGGCATTCTCCGACGATGGACAGCCCATCTCCTCGGGCCGGGTCATGCAGCTGGCGCTGCAGTACAGCGGGATGTTCGGTGTTCCCGTGTGCGTTCACGAGGAGGACCGTTCCCTCAGCGGGGAGGGCGTGGTCAACTGGGGACGGGTCTCGACGATCATGGGCCTGCCCGGGATCCCTGCGGCTGCTGAGAGTGCGATGATAGCCAGGGATCTCGAGGTGTGCCGCACCTTCGGGGGGCATCTTCACATCGCACACGTGAGTGTGACCCGTTCCATCGAGCTGATCCGGGGGGCCCGGGCCGAGGGACTGCATGTCACCTGCGAGGCGACGCCCCATCATCTGACCCTGACTGAAGACCTGGTGAGGGAGAGCCAGTATGACACCAACACCAAGGTCAACCCGCCCCTGCGCACGGAGGATGACCGCCGGGCCCTGGTAGAAGCTCTCAATGAGGGAGTCATCGATGCGATCGCCACGGATCATGCTCCCCACGGTTTCGACGACAAGGACAGGGAGTACATTTTTGCCGAGTTCGGCATATCGGGACTGGAGACCGCCTTTTCCCTGCTTCACGACCGGCTGGTCATGAGGGGAGAGCTCACCCTCGGGCGGCTGATCGAGGCCCTGACCTCGGCGCCGGCGTCCATCTTCAACCTTCCGGGGGGAGATCTCGGCGATGGGAAGCCCGCCGATGTCACCATCGTGCGGACCGACGGCGAATGGGCGGTCAACCCGGCGGGTTTTGCCTCGAAGGGTCGCAATACCCCGCTGGTTGGCTGGAGTTTGACCGGCTCGGTGGACACCGTGCTGGTCGGCGGCAAGACGGTGTTGCGGGAGGGTGTCCTAAGGTGTTGAACGCGTCGGGGAGTCTGTTCGGTGCGGCGGTCCGCAGCAATAGTGACGAGGGCGACGCGGCCCACCTGGTGCTGGAGCCCGAGTCGGTACTTGATCCCGCCCCGGGCCAGTTCCTGCACGTTCGACCGGCTGATCCGGAAGGGACGGATCCCCTGCTGCGCCGTCCCTTCAGTGTCAGTGATTGGGAGCCGGCGGCCAACCGCATGCACCTGATCGTCAGGCCCGTCGGTAGGATGTCATCGCGTCTGGCCCGCATGGTCCCCGGAGATGTCCTCGACTGCCTGGGGCCTCTGGGCCAGGGCTTCCCGATGCCCCCGGGTGACCGGGGCGTCTGCGTTCTGGTGGCAGGCGGCGTCGGAGCGGCGCCCCTGATCCTTCTGGCCCGCAGGCTGACGGCGGCCGGATTCACCCCGGCGGTGTTTCTGGGAGCCGGGACCCGGAAGAACCTGATCGGGGCGGGACTCTTCGAGGCGGCTGGCGCGTCGGTGCGAATCACCACCGATGATGGATCCGCCGGTGAGAAGGGACAGGTCACCGCAGCCGTCGCGCGCCACCTCGAAGGGGCAGTGCCGGTGACCGCCGTCTACGGCTGCGGGCCCAGGCCCATGCTGGCCGAGGTGGCCCGCATGTTCCCTCAGACCCCTGCCTTCGGTTCCTTTGAGGAGTTCATGGCCTGCGGCGTTGGTGCGTGCAGGGGCTGCTGCATCCCCCTGAGGGACCCGGACGGTCAGGCCCGCTATGCGAGGGTGTGCAGGGACGGTCCCGTCTTTTCCCTGAAGGAGGTGCAGTTCGAATGAGCGACCTGAGTGTGCAGCTGGGTCGGCTGACCCTGAAGAATCCCCTGGTCGCCCTCTCCGGCACCTACGGTTTCGGGGCAGACTACGGCGACATATTACCCCCCGAGACCTTCGGTGCGGTCATCGTCAAGGGTACGTCGCTGGAGCCCTGGTCGGGAAATCCTCCCCCGAGGATCTTCGAGACCCCCTCAGGGATGCTGAATGCCATTGGTCTCGAAAACCCGGGGGTGCGGGAAGTGATGGAGGTTCACCTGCCGCCCCTGCTGCTTCTGGATACCGCGATCGTCGTCAATGTGGTGGGGAAGGCGATCTCCGAATATGTCTCCGTGGCCCGGGAACTGGACGGGGTCAGGGGCCTGGCCGGCCTCGAACTGAACATCAGCTGTCCCAATGTCGCCGCCGGCGGAATGAGCTTCGGGACCTGCCCGGCGACGGCGGCAAGACTGGTCTCGTCGGTGCGGGAGGTCACGGACCTGCCCCTGCTGGTCAAACTGACCCCCAATGTGACCGACATCGCCGGGATCGCGCGGGCAGTGGAGGAGGCGGGGGCCGATGTGATCAGCCTCATCAACACGCTGGCGGGAATGGAGATTGACGTCGAGGCTGCGCGGCCCGTCCTGGGCAACGTCTTCGGGGGGCTCTCGGGCCCGGCCATCCGGCCCGTGGCGCTGCGCTGCGTCTGGCAGGTGTATGAGGCCGTTGAGATCCCCGTGTTGGGCCTCGGTGGCGTGTGTTCCTTTCGCGATGTAATCGCTTTCATGCTGGCCGGGGCCGGGGCGGTGGGTCTCGGAACCGCGCTGTTCTCTGATCCATCGCTGCCGGACTGCATCCTGCGCCGGCTGACCGAATACCGGGCCGACGGGCGCGACTGGCCCGTCGGCGGTGCGCACAGGAAAGGGGAAGAGCTGTGACTGCTGAAGAGCGCATCATTATTGCCCTTGATACTCCCAGAAGCGAGGTTGCTCTCGGGTACGTCTCGGCGCTGATGCCCGGTGTCTCTCAGTTCAAGGTGGGGCTGGAGCTCTTCTGTTCCGCCGGCCCCGGGGTCATCGACGAGATCAACCAATCGGGCGGGCACGTGTTTCTGGATCTGAAGCTGCACGACATTCCCAACACCGTGGCCGGGGCTGCCAGGGTCCTCCGCGATGCGGGGGTCTGGATGACCAACCTCCATGCCAGCGGCGGTCCCTCGATGATGGCTGCCGCCCGGGAGGCCCTCCCCGATACGCTGTTGCTGGCCGTCACGGTGCTCACCAGCCTGGACCAGGACCTCCTTTCTCACTACCTGGGCGTTGACCTGAGTGTCGAGGAGGTCGTGGGCCGGTGGGCCCTCCGGGCCCAGGAGGAGGGACTGGACGGAGTGGTCTGTTCGCCGGGGGAAATCGAGGCCGTCAGATCCGTCGTCGGCAGCGATTTCCTGGTGGTCACGCCGGGGATCCGGCCGGCCTGGTCGGAGATCGGCGATCACCGGCGAGTGACCCCTCCGGGTCAGGCCCTGGAGCGGGGAGCGGATTACCTGGTCATCGGCCGCCCCATAACGGGGGCTGTCGACCCCCGGGCGGCCCTCAGGCGAGTGATCGATGAAATGCAAGGAGGAGGTGATCGCAGGTGAAGGCCTGTGCGAAGCATATGGCGCGCGACGAGATCCTGCAGCTGTTCCGGGATACGGGGGTCCTGCTGGAGGGGCACTTCCGGCTGACCTCCGGCAGACACAGTCCCCAGTTTCTGCAGTGTGCCCAGATTCTGCGGTTCCCCGGGCACGCGAGACGTCTGACCCGGACCATGGCGGCCCCCTTCCGGGACGCCGGTGTCAACAAGGTTGTCGGGCCGGCCCTGGGCGGGATCATCCTGGCCTACGAGGTGGCCCGTCACCTGGGTGCCGAGGCCCTTTTCGTGGAGAGGTTCGACGGGCACATGACCCTGAGGCGGGGTTTTTCCGCCGGGCCCGAGGACCGGGTGCTGGTGGTGGAGGACGCGGTGTCCACCGGGGGATCGGTCAACTCCGTCATGGAGATCTTCTCCCAGCTGCGGGCTGAGATCGTGGGGGTCAGCGTCCTGGTGGATCGGACGGGGGGAACGACGGATTTCGGAGTGCCCCTTCATTCAGTGCTGACCATGGACATACCGGCCTATTCGCCCCCCAGCTGCCCCCTCTGCCGGGAGGGCGTGCCGCTGGTCTATCCGAAGGACCTGGGGATGTGACATGGGATCTACCCGGCGGCGGTTTCCTGATAGCCGGTGAGTTTTGCGGGCGGGGTCACATACAGTGTCCTCTGGCCGCGGTATGTGACCATTCCGGGTTTTCCGCCCCGGGGCTTGCGTACGTTCCTGACCAGGGTGTAGTCCACCGGCACGTTGCTGGACTGCCGGGCAGCCGAGTGATAGGCGGCGAGGATGGCGGCCTCCTCCAGCACCCCGGGCGGGGGCATCTCGTCGGCATCCCAGGGGCCCGGCAGGATCAGGTGGGATCCCGGGATGTCCTTGACGTGCATCCACAGGTCGTCGCCGGAGGCCATCCGGGACACCAGGTAGTCGTTGCCCCTGTTGTTTCTTCCCACGTGCACCTTCACTCCCGAGGGGGTGAGGAAGGTGCGGTAGCGACGCCGTCCCCGTTCGCTTTTGCCCCTTGAAACCTCTTTCTTCCGGGTCTTTACATAGCCTGAACGGGCCGCTTCCGACCGGATGTCCAGCAGCTCGGCGGCCGTCTCGGCGCGCTCGACCTGGTCGAAAAGACTCATGATGTACTGCAGCTCCTCCCGGGTCGCCTTCATTCTTTTCTCAGCGATGACCTCCGCTCGCTGCATTTTGCGATACCGGTTGAAGTACCCCGCTGCATTGTCGGCGGGCGACTTGCGTGGATCGAGGGGGATGGTCACCGGTTCTCCCTGGTTGTAGTAATCGGGAAGGGTGACCTCGTCTGAGCCGCGCGAGACCTGGTGCATGTATGTGGTGAGCAGCTCTCCGTGGCGCCGGAGACTCTCTGCATCGCGGGCCCGCTGGACATCGCGGCGCTGGTTTTCCAGGCGCCTCTCGGTGCTTTCGCGGGCCGACTTGAGGGACTTGCTGAGCTCCCCCTTGATCCTGTCAAACTCCTCGCGCTCTTCCCTCAGGGCGTAGAAGGCGTCCAGCAGGTGCGAGGGAGCCGGGAAGGTGCGGATTCCCTCGGAGCATCCATCCTCCCCGGGGATCACCCCGAGGCTCACCGGGTAAGGAAGGGGGGACGGGTGGTCCGAATCCTCCGAGAGGATCAGATGCGGTTTCCACCTTTCACCGGCGATGACCCGGCCGCATCGGTTGAGCTCACCAGCGAGGGCCGCCATGAGGTCCGGGTCGCCGGTGGGTCTTTGTCCGGGGGGCATGCCGGCGGTCTCCAGGATGCGGCGGGCCTCGTCCGGTCCGGGTCCTGACACATTCTGCACCAGCCAGAGCCAGGCCGGGGGAGATTCCTCGCCGGGGCGAGGAACCCGGGCCAGCAGCTTCTCGGCGGACAGGGTGAAAAGGGACAGCCCCTCCTTCTGGGGTGGAAGGCGGTAGGCGTGGCCGGTCAGCACCGTCCGGTGGGGATTCCGGTCGGGGGATGAGAACCGGAGGGCGGCCAGAATCCTGTCATCTCCATCCTCGTCGGTCAGGATGATGTTGCTGAAGCGGCCCATGGTCTCAGCTATCAGGTTCAGGTGTCGCGTTCGTCCCAGGTCATCGCGCGAATCCACCCGGATGTGGGCGATCCGATCCAGATCGACCTGGTCGATGCAGCGGATTATGCCTCCGGTGAGGTGTTTGCGCAGACTCATGCAGAAGCTGCCCGGCCTGTCCGGGTGTCGGAGCCTGCGCCTTGTCAGGTGCAGTCGCGACCCCGTCCGGTCGGCGGAAACCAGCAGCCGGGCCGCGCCGGGGCGCCGGTAAAGGTGCAGGATGATGCTGTGTCCGCCGGGGGTTTCGTAGATCTTCTGGATCCTGCTTCCCACCAGCGGCTGCAGCTCGGAGATCGATGCCCTGAGGGCGATTCCGTCAAAACCCATCCCTGTGTGCCTCCTCACCAGATCGGACCTGCAGTCGCTGCCTCAGCTGAGTTGGGGGGCGCAGCGGATGATGATTTCCAGGTTCTCCTCAACCTCGCGGGTGTTGCGCATGCCGATATTGTAGGCGTGGATGAAGGGGTACCGGCACACGAATTCGATGGCGCCCTCCACGTCGCCGGCCAGGTCTCCCCGTCCGAGGATTTTGATCACGTATACGCCCTTGCCCCCTTCGTAGCAGGCCCTGAGAGCCCGGAGCATGTCGTCCAGGGTCCCATCGTCGATGCGGGAACCGTCCCGGTTCAGGGTGCCGCAGACGATTTCGATCTCCGGGATCGCCGCCGACTCCGCCAGTGTTGGGGGGGAGTGGGACGAAATCCCCACGTGGCCGACGAGTCCCATGTCCTTTGCCTTCACCAGGTAATCCAGGGCACCAGAGCGCCGGGGCAGATGACCCGTGGGCACGTTGTGCAGAAATGCGATGTCGAGGTAATCGATGTCGAGCTCCTCCAGGATGCTCCTCAGCCCGGAGCGGGCCTCTTCCGCGGTTTCAGCGGTGGTCTTGCTGGTGACGACGATGCTGTCCCTGCCCGCCTGCCTGAGGCCGGAGGCGACCTGGGGGTGGCTCTCGTAGACCGGGGCCGTGTCCCAGTGGTTGATGCCGAACTGCCGGTAAGCCGCAGCCAGTACGGCGCCGCCCTCCCGGGGAGACAGGTCGATGATGTGCTCGGTGCCGAAGATCAACCGGGGGACGGTGGGCCCGGTATCTCCCAACCTGATCGTGGGTGCTCGCAGCGTCCTTTCGCTCACCTTTTCTCGTCCTTTCCTGTTTCGGTATTGCATTTGGGGCCAGTGAAATTAAGGGAAGTCTCCCGGAACTGATCGTACCACATCCCGGCGGGCACTGCGAAGAGATGAAATCTGCAGTGAGCCCCGGGTTTCAGGGGGAGAGCTCCGTCCTGGCGGCGCCCTTCGGACGAGAATCCGGGCGCGGGTGAGATGTGGGGGACGGGCGCACCAGGGCGGTTGTGCTTGCCCGGGGTAGATGGTAGAATTCCTGGGTGACCTGGGTCCTCAGGATTTCGCCTGAGACCCGGCAGGCATCATGCCCCGAGGCACAGACCCAGATCGTAGGCCAGCGGCCCAGACCGCACCGTAGCGGCTCATCCAGCGGGACCATCGGTTTTTCCACAGTAACAAGCATTCCAGGGAGGCGAGCGAGGGTGTCCCAGATGCAGATCCACGTGGAGGATTTGTGCAAGAGCTTCAGGATCGCGAGGCGCAAGGGCGGGCTGTACAACGCGTTCCGCAGTGTACTGCATCGCGAGTATCACACCGTGCGTGCACTGGAGGGTGTCTCCTTTCAGATCGGAGAGGGCGAACTGGTCGGGTACATCGGGCCCAACGGTGCGGGGAAATCCACCACGGTCAAGATCATGAGCGGGATCCTCGTCCCGGATGCGGGCAGGTGTGAGATCATGGGCAGGGTCCCCTGGCAGTCGAGGGTGGATCACGTCCGCAACCTGGGGGTGGTGTTCGGCCAGCGGACCCAGCTGTGGTGGGACGTGCCCGTCATGGATTCCTTTGAGCTGCTGAGGGACATATACCGGGTGCCGGAGGAAGCGTACCGGAGGACGAGGGATGAACTGGTCGAGCGCCTGGCCCTGGAGCATCTGCTGCAGATCCCGGTGAGGCAGCTCAGCCTGGGCCAGAGGATCAAGTGCGAGCTGGCGGCGTCCATGCTGCACAAACCGCCCATTCTGTTTCTCGATGAGCCCACCATCGGGCTGGATGCCGTCTCGAAACTGGCGGTGAGGGAATTTGTCAGGATGTTGAATGAGACCATGGGAACGACCGTCATACTCACCACCCACGACATGGATGACATTGAGGCCCTGTGCTCCAGGGTTCTTCTGCTCGCCGGGGGGAAGATCCTGTTTGACGGGTCCATCGGCACATTGAGGGCGGCATTTCTGGATGAGAAGAGGTTGGTGGTGGACTTTCTCCATGCTCCCGGGAGAGGCACCGTTGACCTGGACGACGTGAGGACTGTCCATTTCAACGAAAACCACCTGGAGATCAGCTATGACCCGACCTCAGTTTCCGCCTCCGAGCTGGTGCAAAGGCTCTCCCGACTGGGGAAGATCAGGGACATCACCATTGAGGAACCTCCCATTGAGGAAGTCATCGCCAGGGTATACGGAGAGATTGCGCTGTGAAGGCCTACATGTCCATAACCAGGATGCGTTTCATCGCACTGCTGCAGTATCGAATGGCCGCAGCAGCGGGAACCTTCACCCAGCTGTTCTTCGGCTTTGTGATGGTGGTGGTGATGCGGGAGTTTTTCTTCTCGGGCGCTCAGGTTCAGCCGATGACCATGGCGCAGACCGTCTCATACATCTGGCTGGGCCAGGCCCTGCTCGGCATGCTGCCATGGGACGGCGACCCGGAGGTGATGGAGATGATCCGGGACGGCAACATAGCCTATGAACTCTGCCGCCCGCTGCAGCTGTATGATCACTGGTACTTCCGCCTCATCGCTCTGAGAACTGCGCCGACGCTGTTGAGGGGTCTTCCCATCTTCGCGGTAACTCTGCTTTTGCCCGAGGGTTTTGCCCTGCAGCTGCCGCCGTCGGGTGCCGCGCTCATTGCCTGGATGGTCGCCTCCTGCGGAGCGCTCCTTCTGGGCTGTGCCATCTCGAATATCATCAGCATCTCCGCCCTCTGGACCGTGGCCGGCGATGGGATGAGACGGCTCCTGCCCGCCCTGGTGATCCTGATGTCCGGTGTGATCGTCCCCCTGGCCTTCTTCCCCGACTGGGCGGGGGGGATCCTGGGCTTCCTCCCCTTTTCGGGCCTGGTGGACGTTCCCAACCGGTTCTATATCGGCGCCCTCGAACCGGCCATGGTGGTCCCCATGTTTCTCAAACAGATCGCGTGGACCCTCGCCATCGCGATGCTCGGCCGGGCATTGATTGGGCGGGCGACCCGGCGCGTTGTCATACAGGGAGGCTAGCCGCGTGAATGACATCGGTATGTACTTCAAGCTGATCGGGATGTCGGTTCAGTCCCAGCTGCAGTACCGGGCATCCTTCATCATGATGAGCCTCGGCCTCGCCGTCGTGGTGTTCATCGAGTTTCTCGCCATATGGGTGCTCTTTGACCGCTTTGGGAGCCTGAGGGGGTGGACACTGGCGGAGGTGGGTTTGTTCTACGGCGCAATCCATTCATCTTTCGCCGTTGCAGAGGGCGTCGGACGGGGTTTTGACATCTTTCACCGCCAGGTCCTCCGCGGCGATTTCGACCGCATCCTGCTCAGGCCCCGCAGCACCGTACTCCAGGTGCTCGGTCACGATCTGCAGTTGATGCGGATCGGCCGTCTCTTTCAGGCCCTGGTCATACTCGCATGGTCGGCCGCTGCCGCTGGAGTCCAGTGGACCCTGTTTCGGGTGGCAATCCTTTTGGCATCAATTTGTGGCGGCGTGATGCTCTTCATCGGGCTGATGATCCTTCAGGCGACCCTCAGCTTCTGGTCGGTGCAGGGGCTCGAGTTCATGAACTCCTTCACCAACGGGGGCGTTCTGGTGGCCCAGTACCCCCTCTCCATCTACCGGGGCTGGCTCCGAAGCTTCTTTCTCTATGTGGTTCCCGTTGGCTGCGTGAACTACTTTTCGGTCCTGCTCATCACCGGCAGGGAGGATGTGTTGGGCAGCCCGGTGCTGTTTCAGCTTCTGTCGCCGCTGGTCGGGGTGGTCTTTTTCATGATTGCCCTGAGGATCTGGCATTTTGGCGTCAGAAGGTATGAGTCCACGGGGAGCTAGGGCAGCGGGCAACTGGAGGTTGGCGGAACCTCTCTGAAGGGAGGGGGGAACGGCAGGAGGAGGCCCATCCCGGCCCCGCTGCCCCCTCCCCCTGGCACAGGATCCACCGCGGATCTTCAGGCATCAAACTCCTTCCGATTGAGGAGGTGGACGCCGGCCAGGGTCCCTGCGACGAAGATCCCCACCAGTGTGAACAGGCCACCGGTGAAGGGTTCTCCCGCTGCGGCCCCACCCATATCCGCATAGTAGTGAAGGCTCAGGTAACGCAGGAACAACAGGGGGTCCGCCAGTTTGCTTACCATGTTGAAAACGAGGAAAGCCATTCCCAGGCCGATGGCCAAAGACGTGGTGCCCTGCACCCGGTCGAAAAAGGGAGCGGCGGCAAAGGCGATGCCACCCGCCGCCAGGGCTGCCAGGTAGCCCGCCAGGTGCAGCCACCCCTGGACTACAGGGTCAAGTTCCTCCGGGGCCGCCCAGAGCAGTCCGACGGTGATGCTGGCGATGTAGATGATGATCCACAGGGCGGTCATCATCAGGAAAAAGACCGTCACCCTGGACATCATGATCCGGCTCCGCTTCACGGGCCTGGTGTACAGAAACTCCACCGTGCCGAGGTCCGGATCCCGGGAGATCAGACCGCCGGCCAGCATCATCGCATAGATGCTGCCGATCAGAAACCCAAGGAATCCCAGCATCGTGCCCCAGTACCGGTTGACATCCATGAAAGCCTCGGGCGTCATGTCCAGCCCGACGGTGAATATGTCGGGGTAGCCCTCGATGAGTTCATCCAGGGCGAGATCCTCCAGCCAGGCGTAGGCACCCAGGTAGACGAACACAACGGCGAGCATGATGGCGGTCCAGATGATGAAGCTGCGCAGGTTCATCCTGATCTCAGCCCGACAGATGTTCCACTCAAGCATCGCTGCCACCTCCGGCGGGATCCTCTCTATACATGGTGAAGAAGATGTCCTCGATGCTGGGGTCGGTGATCCTGATGTACTCCAGGTCCAGCTCAGCCAGCCGCCTCATCAACTCGTTGACGGGAATCTGGGTGGTGAGCCGGTAATGGCCCGGCTTGTCCTTCAGCCTGGTGACCTGACCCGCATCGGTAAGTCCTTCTGGCGAAAGATCTCCGGCCGTTTTCAGGGTGACCAGGCGCATCTCCCTCCCCGGCAGTTCGTCGACGGGAGTCACCTCAATGAGCCGTCCCCGTCGGACCATTCCGACCCGGTGACAGATCCGCTCCACCTCCTCCAGCACGTGGGTGGAGAAGAACACCGTCACCCCATCGTCGTTGAGCTCCTTCAGGATCTCGAACAGCTGCGACCGGATCAGCGGATCCAATCCGCTGCTGGGTTCATCAAGGATGAGCAGCCGGGGATGATGCAGCAGGGCCTGGATGATCCCCAGTTTCTTGCGGTTGCCGTGCGAATAGGCCCGGATCCGCCGATCGGGATCGAACTGCAGCCGCTCGATCAGGGCATCGGTCCATTTGTCGTCGGATCCATCGTGAAAGCTGGCGGCGTAGTCCAGGAGTCCGCGCCCGGTCATCTCCGGGTAGTAGTTGACCTCCGATGGTACGTAGCCGACGTTTCGATACAGCTCACCCCCCGCGACCGGAACAGGTTCTCCCAGGATCTCTGCCCCGCCCGACGTGGGCCGGATCAGACCCAGGAGCGTGCGGATGGTCGTGGTCTTCCCTGCACCGTTTGGACCGATGAAGCCGAAGATCTCTCCCTCCCTGACCTCCAGTGAGACGTCGATGATGCCCCGCGATTTTCCGTAGTACTTGGTGAGCTTTGAAGTTTTGATGGCAGGCATTAGCAACCTCCAGATCTCCAGGACACTGCGACATGCCGGTTGATGATATTGCAGCCTGATATTATCATTGGTGAGGGTGGGCAGTCAATGAAGGTTGTGAAGTGCATGCCTTCATTACTGCAAAAACCGTGACCCCATCAGAACAGGAAGGAGGATCGCAGCCGATGACAGAGATTGATGGATTCGAACGCCGCCGGCGGCGCAAGCAGAAGAGGATCCTGCAGGCTGCCACCGAGCTCTTTTCCCGGCACGGCCGCGACAGAGTGACCATGGAGCAGATAGGCGAGCGAGCCGGCACATCGCCTGTCACCATATACAACTATTTTGGCAGCAAGGACGGCCTGGTCAGGGCGGTGGTGGCAAGGTTTCTGGATGGACAGCTCCGGTGTTTTGAGGACCTCGCCGATGCGGACCTTCCGTTTCCCGACAAGGTCGAGAGGATGATTGAGGGCAACATTGAGGCCGACAGGCAGGGCGCGACCCTGGTGGAGATGATCTCGCTGGATGATCCGACCGTGAGGGAACTGGTCGAGCGATACTATGAAAACAGGACCCTACCCATGCTGATGAAGGTGATTGAGCAGGGGAGACGGGAGGGCCATCTGGAGCCGGACATCTCTTCGGAGGCGATATTGATGTACATAAACATGTTCACCGAGGCCGTCAGCCGCCCCGGCTTTCTCTCGCGAGACAACCGGGACCTGCGGTCCGATATGGCCAGACTGTTCTTTCGTGGGCTGCTGGGAGGGACCCGCCGCTAGGACGCGTCCCCGCGGTGGACACAGACTCACATGATCTCCCACACCAGATTGACGGACTCCTCGAACTCCACGTCTTCGGGTATCACGTCATAGTCCGGAGCCATCGCACGGGACTCCATGACCATCGCGGTGGAGGAGTGGATGTGGACATCCGTCCAGCTGAGATCGATCTGCAGCAGCTCGCCCAGGGACACTCCCGCGGCCTCGGCCAAAAGACGGGCCTTCTCCCGGCCCTTCCTGACTGCCTCCTTTAGGGCTCGATCCCGCATGGGTTCTGGATCCTGCACCGTGAACCTGACATTGAACTCTGACCGGCTCTCGGTCTGACCCAGCTTTGCCAGAACCCGGTTTAGCTGTTCGGTCTGCAGGGCGAACTCGAGGGTCAGGCTGTGACTGGCGCGGTAGCCGGCGAAAACGCGTTTCCTGTCCCGGTAGTCAAACTCGGTCGAGACCGACAGCTGGCCCGTCTTGAGGTTGGCCCTGTCCACCCCGACGGTTTCCATGTCCCGGCGCAGGCTTTCCGTCAGATGGGCCAGTTCGGCCGTGCACCGGGCGAAATCCCGGTGGTTTGCGTTCACCTCCAGCGAGATCACCACCCAGTCAGGCCGCTCGCTGACCGTCGCCTGTCCGCGAATCCTGATGATTCGTCCGTCCATTTCAGCACCTCCCTCGATGAAGCAAAGGATTGTCCATCTGCCTGCGCGGCCGCAACCGACTACAGAAGATACGGCAGCACCACGCTTCCATGATAGACCATCAGCGCGGCATAGGCGAGCAGTCCGACCAGCACGATTCTCCTTGCAAAGGGTCTGAGACGGTCCTCAACCAGCCATATCGCGAGCAGACAGCAGGGTATCAGGAGCAGTTTGATGGCGGCAAACCACGGAGTGCCGATGATCGCATCCATGAAGGGGTTGCCCTCGGTGAAACCCGCCTCCAGGGCCTGCAGGGTCACGACGTAGTCTGCGACGTTGAAGACCCCGATCGCGATCAGCATCAACCTCAGGGAAATCACATGGGCACCTCCAAAAACATGATACCAATAT
>PWUC01000114.1 GCA_003562655.1 Clostridia bacterium | reverse complement strand
TGGGGGTGATCCTGTAGGCGAATGTGTCCGGCAGAGCAGGGTTAAGCGGCTCTTGTACGGCCTTCATCCTTGCCTGCACCCCCGCAGTCCGCCGGGTGGTGGGGATGAAGATGCTGCTCTCGCGTGGGCCCGGTGAGGCAGGGCGGGTCCACAGGTCCACCAGGCGGCGATCCAGTTCTGCAATGGGTGCGGGCAGTGTCTGTTTCATTGTGGGCACCTCCATTTGGGTGCTCTTCCGGCCACGATACCGCAGGGCGCTCCCGGAGGCCGACGTCGCGACTGCCTCAGGAAGAGTTGGCGAACTCGCTCATCTGGCCCCAGCTTCTACTCGATCACCGCCAGGTCCTGCCGGCCGGTTGCCGATCCAGAGGGTGCAGTCGGCCCGTGTATGAAGAGATAGACCCTCCCGCCAGCTACCCGGCTCCAAAATGCATCGGGGCCTGCCCGGTCCCGGCACTGCTGTCAACCAGGCATCTGATGCTCCTCTCATCTGAACCGGGTGCACCTTCCGTATCGTGGATTACGGAGGCTTGCTGCAGACGTCTGATCCTCTGGTTCCGGACAGCAGGACCACCAGCTCGTATCGGATGGTTTCTCTCTAGGAGCTGTAAGATAGAATATCACTGACGATCTCTTGAAGCTCATGGAGCGCCTCCAGCGAGCTATCCTCCCGAAAGGCCATTGCGTCAACCTTGTCGGCGATCGAGTTGATCAGGCTGGCCAGGGCGAGATCCGACGTGACTGCTGCCGCCAACGCCAGTTCTTCCAGGACCACCGTCTCTATGAGCAGGTGGAGCAGATCCATTTGATCGGGAATGCCCGGCAGTTTGGGCCACTCTGGCAAACCCACCGTGTCAACTCCCTCATTGCATGGTGCCACATGATACTTCAGGTCTGGTGTGAGGGTGACGCTGAGCAATGAACGAAGGCGGGTGTCGTCAGCCGTGTCAGGGCGGCCCATGCGATCATCCCAATCGGCTCCTCCATCACGCCTTCACACCGAGGAGCCCGCCTATCCCGCATGCCATCTGAGATTGTGCGAACACCGGGATCCGAGGCATCTCGGGAGCACGCGCAGGTCCTGCACAGGTGATTGGGTGAGCTGGTCCGGTGGTGCAGGGCCGCGCTCACAGGGCCTCGCAACCGGACGCCGTGTGCGGCATCCACCTCCGCACAGGCCCGAGCATCATCCCCGGCTGAGCCATGTCTTCTGCTGTGGTTCGATGATCCACTCTGCCCCGGATTCCGTGATGACAACCATCTCCTCGGCCCCGTAGCGGCCCAGGCTGGTCTGTACTGCAGGTTCGATGGTGAACACGTTGCCAACCTCCAACCGGCCGCGGGATTTTTCCGCGTAGCGCGGCCAGTCCGCGGGCCCCAGCAGGGTACCGCCGTCATGGGCCGATCTTCCCACCTGGTGGCCCAGGGCGTGCCGGTACTCCGGGTAGCCAGCCTCCGTCATGATGCTTCTGGCCAGGGCATCGATCTCGAAGCCGGGCACGCCGGGCCCCATGGCCTCCTTCGCCGCCCGGATCGCCCTCCGCAGGATGGCGCCGGCCCGGATGACCTCCTCCGGGGGGTCGGGCTGGGAGGCAGATGGTATGTACCAGGTCCGCTGCAGGTCCGAAACGTACCCATCTCGCCGGACTCCGAAGTCGATGGAGAACAGGGTGCCCTCCTCGACGACGATCTCATCCGAGGGCGGGTTGTGTCCGCCTGTGGAGGAGGGTCCGGCGGTGATCCCGGGGCACCAGCGCCGGTCCCATGCCGTCTCAAGTCCGAGCTCGTCGCACCGATCGTGGATGAATCTCATGGCGTCCATCTCGCTGATGCCGGGTTGCAGATAGCGGGTGAGCTCCTCCCATATCGCCCGGGTCGAGGCGCAGGCGGCGCGGATTGCCTCGATTTCTGGGCAGATCTTGCGACTGCGAAGGGATGCGGCCACGTCTTCGGCCGCAGTGATCCCCTCGGCGTAGGGGGTTCCCTCGAGCATCCTGCCCAGTTTGCGCATGAGGCCGGCCGTCAGGCCATCGGCGACGAAGTCCTCCTCGCTGTAGTTCACCCCTATCGTGCGGGGGTCGATATCTTCGAGGGCCTGAACCAGGGGATCGCGGATGTCCAGTTCGTAGGGGATGACCCGGTCGAAGAGGCCGGTGCCCTCCAGGTTGTGGGTGTCGTAGCTGGCTCCAACGGCGACGGCCCTTTCATCCTTCGTGAGCAGAAAGGCGGTGAGACCGATGATCGTCGTCGGGAGCAGAAGTTCCAGGCTCGGGTCGGTGTGTCCCGTGGTGCCGGATTCCCGGTCCAGCATCAGCCAGCAGTCGAGATCCTTCTCCCTCAGTATGTCAAAGGCCTGCCGCATCTTCTGTGCAGTCAGGTCGTTCATTGGCAGCATCCTCTCCCGTGATCTTCTGGGTTCTCTCGTGGATCACTAAAGTGCCTGCGATCACGTCGTGCCAGGCGCGGCGGTCGGGGCTCCACAGAATCGCCAAAAAGCCCAACAGAAAGGGCAGGGCGCTGATGAGTTTGCCGACCGTCTCCCGGAGCAGCATCCGCCAGAATCCCGCCGGCTTTTTCCCCCCTGCGAGGTAGGTGCGCATGCCCAGCAGCCACTTTCCGCAGGACTGCCCCCGGGCAAGCAGTGTCAGCTCCACAACAGTGACCGCCAGCACGAACAGTGCCGAGGCGGGCGTCAGGGATCTCCGCGCGGCCCACGATTTGACAGCCATGACGGCCACGTCCACAAGGTAGCCGGCAAGGCGCAGGCCGGGGGGTGCCAGGGCGCCGGCCAGGGGATTGTCGGGCAGGGTCCTGCACGAGGGGCACGCCAGATTTCTCCCCGGGATCGCGGCGCCGCAGTGGGGACACAGCATCAGGACTGCTCCCTCCGAAACCAGTGGTCTATATCTGCATGAGCTCCTTGGGGATCGGGGTTATGATCTCGGGTCCCTCCGCGGTGATCACCACGTCATCCTCGATTCGCACCCCTCCCCAGCCGGGGATGTAGATTCCCGGCTCCATGGTCATGACGTTGCCCACCTCCCAGGTTCCTCCGCTTCGGGATCTCGGGCCCTCGTGAACCTCCAGGCCGATCCCGTGACCGCCGGCCCCGTGGGCCATGTACTGGCCGAAGCCGCGTTCCTCTATGATGGAGACGGCTGTCTCGGAACTCTCACTTCTTTCCCTTCCCGGCTGCATCAATTCCACCCCCGCCACCTGGGCATCCAGCACGGCGGAGTACACGGCCCTCTGCCTGTCTGAGGCCTCGCCCACAACGAGGGTCCGGGTCACGTCGGCGCAGTACCCGTTCCAGGTGGCGCCAAAATCCATGGTCACGAAGTCCCCACGCTGCAGGGCTCTACCGGTGACGGATCCGTGGGGCAGGCAGGAGCGGGGACCCGACACCACGATTGACTGGAAGGCGATGCGGCTGGAGCCACATCCACCCAACCGGAGCTGGTTTTCCAGTTCAGCGGCCAGCGCCCATTCCGTCACCCCGGGCCGGACCCGCTCCAGCACGTATTCGAAGGCAGCCTTGCTGACCTCGCAGGCCCTGGTGATCTGCTCTATCTCCCAGGGGTCCTTGACCTCCCGCAGGGGATCGACGACGTCCCCGACGGCGACCAGTTCCACGCCCGCCTCCTCCAGGTCATCCTTCAGTTCGCGGAATCCCTCGAGGGTCACATACTTGCCCTGTACCCCCAGGCGCTCGAGTTCCAGCTCTTTCGCGACGCGGGTCGTCTCCGTGGCCGCCGTTGTTCCCTCTCTGTAGTTGTAGGCGGTGACCTCAAAGCCCAGGGGTTCAAGGGCCGTTTTGCAGTCTGTGTAGTCCGTTCCGCCGGTTATGTACCAGTTGGCCGTGCCGGCCCGGGTCACGAGCAGGTGTCCTCCGGGAGCGATGAAGACCCCGGTGGTGAAGCCCGACAGGTAGCCCTTGTGGGCGGGGGATGTTGCTATGAGGCCGTCGATCTCGAGTTCCGGCAGCTGCTCCTGCACGGCTGCCAATCTCCTCTTCAGATACAGATCTGGCACGCGGTCATCCATCCGATCCATCCTTTCTCAGCCAGGTACGAGTCCCGACTCCCGGCTTCTCATACACTATTCGCCGTCGGGCACCGAATCCTTCCCGGGGGCCGGCATCGGCCTGCAGGGGGTTCTCTTCCGCCGGGTCCAACCTCACCAGGATGCAGGTGGGGCCGCGGGCGTTTGACTTCGTCCGCGAGGCTTGACGGGTGCTCCGGGGATGAACTATCGTTACTATATAAGCATATGTAGATATAGTGATGCGTGGATAGCCATGTAGCAGTGTCTGGCGATTCTGCGCGCCCCCGGGGGGCAGCCCCGTCTTCGGATGGTCCGCCCGCTGAGCTGGGGGGAACTCTGCGGCTGCGACCTGCAGGCCAGTCTCGGTCTGACGCAGTCAGCCGTATCCCATCAGGTTCGGATCCTGAAGGACGCAGGGATCGCCACATCGCGCCGGGAGCGTAACCGGGTATTCTACCGGGTGGAGCCGGAGGCCCCCGACGGGGCCCTGGGACCGTTGAGGATTTCCTGCGGGCCGCTGTTTCTCCCGAGTTGCTTCGGTGGGCAACCCGTGCGAGCGACCGTCGGTATCCTGTTGAGGGTTCGAAGCCACTCT
>PWUC01000066.1 GCA_003562655.1 Clostridia bacterium | reverse complement strand
TCGAAAGCGGCTCGTACCTGCATCGACATCTCGCCGCATGCACGGCCCTCATCAAAGCCAGCAGCGTGGGCTGAGATTATCCTCCAGGAGCTGCGTCTTGCTATCTGTAGCATGAAGGTAAGAGGATTTGGTGGATTCTGGCTAAACTGTGCGGGCATTGACACGCCATCCCCGGTCGCAACGAATTTTCTGAAACGTAGCTCTCATTCCTGTTGAACTTTTCATCTGTCGCCATGCTGATATTCCCCGTTGTGTTCCGCCACCTGCCGTGCCTCCATTTAGTCGATTCGGAGCAGCTCGCATGTCAAAAGTGCCCGTATCGAATGGGTCTGCGCGTCTAAACGCAGATTGGAGTTTTCGAAAGGGAATGGGTCAGTTATTCTAGATGATCTCCAACACAGCCCGGGCAGAGCCTATGTCGATCTGCCGGAAGCTGGCCGAGGGTTCTACAGTGTAGGTGCAGAGTGCAAGTATGCCTTGATGAGGCATACTTCATGTGTTGTCGAGCATGGCGCGGACAGCAACAGCACCGCTCGCTGTTGTGTCACTGAGCGGCCAAGTCGGGCGGCCCACCTTGCGTATCTCATGTCAGAACCAGCGTCAACAGAACACTGCCGGCGATGATGGAACCCACCTGACCCGCAACGTTGGCCCCGGTGGCCTGCATCAGGAGAAAATTCTGCCGGTCCTCATTGAGTCCCATCATGTGCACCACTCTGGCAGACATGGGGAATGCGGAGATGCCCGCCGCTCCGATCATGGGATTGATCTTCTGTTTCAGGAACAGGTTGAGGAACTTGGCGAAAAGCACACCGGCGGCGGTGTCGAGGGCGAAGGCTATCAGGCCCATGCTCAGGATGAGCAGTGCCTCGGGACGGAGAAAGGCTGAGGCATTCATCGTGGAGCCCACGGCTATTCCCAGTAGGATGGTGACCAGGTTAGACAGCTCATTTTGAGCGGCGCCGGACAGCCTGTCTACGACCTCTGACTCGCGAAGCAGGTTTCCAAACATGAGGGCGCCGATGAGTTCTGTGCTCACCGGGACCAGGATGCCGGCGGCCAGGGTGACGCCGATGGGAAACAGCAGTCGGGCAGTTCGGGAGACCTTGCCCCGAGGCGTGATGGCCGGGATTCGACGTTCCTGCTCGTTAGTGAGGAGCCGGATGATGGGCGGTTGGATCACGGGGACCAGCGCCATGTATGAGTAGGCGGCTACGGAGATGGGGGCGAGAAGAGATGGGGCTAGTTTGGAGGAAACATAGATCGAAGTGGGCCCATCGGCTGCACCAATTATCCCGATGGAGACGGCCTCACCCACTGAAAACCCCGCGCCGAGGGCCATCAGGGCAGTGGCAAAGATCCCGAACTGGGCGGCAAGGCCCAACAGAGCGGTTACGGGTTGGTTCAGGAGGGGGCCGAAATCAATCATAGCACCGATGCCTATGAAGATCAGGATGGGGAAGAGTTCGGTGGCGATGCCGATGCGGTAGATCAAGCTCAACCACCCATCCGGGGCTGTGGCCCCGGAGAGAGGTATATTGGCCAGGAAAGCGCCGAAACCGATGGGAAGAAGCAGCATAGGTTCGTAGCGCTTCCTGATTGCGAGATACAGCAGCAGGGCAGCCAGCATGAGCATCACGGCGTGACGTATGGTGAAGTGGCTGAGTCCCGAGAAGAGCTGATATTGCAATCTATCTTCCTCCTGTCAGAAAGAAAGAGACCTTCGGACCCACTGAGCGGTCCGAAGGTCTCGCCTACTCATCATGAGCTCGACAGACGGGTTTGCACCGGGTTGACGTCCGTCGAGGGTCCACATGCTGACCCTGGCTACTCCCCCTCGAGAGCGTTATTTGACTGCTGTGATCGTAGCATGTGCAGCGATGATCGGCAATGGGAGCGAGGCAGAAATTACGGATTGCAATTTCCTCAGCGAGAAGGTATTCTTACGGGGAAGTATATTTCGGGAGGCGAGGGATTCACATGCGAGACCTGCCGGAGGTACCTTCTGTAGCCTGGGTAGTGGCGGAGGAAAACGCTACCCTTCACACTGAAGTCTTTTCCATGCTGGAGCAGGAGGGTTTCCCAGTGTTTCCTGTGTACTACGCAGATTGCGATGTGTCCAGTCCCGAAGAATGGTCCCGACGTTCTGCCCGGCAGGTGCAGGAGGGAACGGTCATTGGGGGCTTCGGCCTTGGAGCCGTGCTGGCATGCCTCTTGCTCGAGCACACTCATGCCCGGGGATTGATACTGGGGTTCATCCCGCGGGAGGAACGAGACTGCAGGAGACCTCCCCTGTTGACAATGGGGTGGCGCCTCTGGAGCGGGATCGGATCGCTGCTGGGTCGGAAGAAGGTTCTCACCGTGCGTCAATCTGCTGCCCGGGTGATCAGGGAGGCGGAGGCTGATCTGGCACTTCTGGCACTCTGCGGGCACCGCCCCGTCCTTGATGCAACGAGCGAGCTATTTCGGGTCTTTTCGGGAAGAAACCGGCGTTTAATCGGCGTAAGCGAGTTCCCTGGGGTCATACTGCATTCCTCTGAGCTCGTACGCCAGCTTCAATACTTCTACGGACTGTACTGGCCGCAGCATCCCCAAGCAGTGGTCCGAAATGTGCTCACTCTGCAGGAGGATGTCGTGGAGTATTTTGGTGTCGCCTTCGAGCGATTGTGTGAATTCATGTCGGACACCCTCAAGGGCTCCTGCGCTGTGGCAGCCTGGGGCGGCACCGACTACCTGCTGCGGCTGGGTTATCCCGCCAGGATTGCCGCTGGATATCCGGGGATTGATGGCACCTACGGACACTACTGGACCGTGGTCGCGCTCCCTCAGGGTGATGTGAGCATCGACTGGGTCCTGGACTTTCCCTCAGCGCCGAGGCTGCAATCCGGACCCGAGGGTCCCGAATCCCTGAGGTCTTTTGATCCGGCGATCCCCTCCGACCGCGAGCGCTTTTTCCGGGATGTGCTGGAGTGGGCCTCTCCTGATGATAAATGGTGGAAGCCCCTGGATGCGGCTGGTGGGTGACGGAATCCCGAGAGCAAGCTGCCGGTGCCGGCCATGCCTCCCGTAGTCCGGGGTGCCTGGACTCGAGTGGCCCTGACCATTGTGGGGGGCCCTGTAGTGCTCAGCTTCCGGGGATGATCTCGCCTCTATGAGCCGTTTCAACCGAGTGAAGGCATTGGATATAATGTCATTGGCCCGCCGGTCTGGGGGCGTGAGCACATGTTCGGGCTTGCGTTGGAGGTGGAAGGCATGACTGATGACAGTACAAGCATAGGACGGATCAAGGAAGAGATCGGATGCTTCATCAGATCAAGAGGTTGGGGACAGGCCCACAGTCCCAAGAACCTCGTCATGAGCATCAGCATTGAGGCAGCAGAATTGATGGAGATACTTCAATGGAAGACCACCGAACAGTCATGGCGAGTAAGGGAGACAGGCGAGTTTGCACGCCTGAGAGAGGAGATTGCCGATGTCCTGATCTACTGCTTCTCTCTTGCCAACCAGCTGGACATGGACCTGACTTCAGCTATAGCCGACAAGATGCAGAGCAACGCAGCCCGGTTCCCGGCAGAGAGGATCGAGCCCTGACATGGCCAGCCGTTCTGATGTTTTCGCATCCGGATCGGATGGTGGTTTTTCCCGACCTCATCCTGGTTTCACCGTGTTGGGTTGAGGCAAGACCTTCAGTGTTCCCATAGACACGCTCTGTTGACAGGTTTGGTTTTCCCGGCAGAATGTTTCAGAGCAGATTCCAACTGGGGAGGATGATGCCGGTGGCAACGATAGAGAGACAATTGTCAGATGGCGCCCTGGATCGGGGCGCTGCACTGGTGGGATTTGCGGACCTGACCTGCCTCCCGCCGGAGTCGCGCCAGTCCATGCCCATGGGAGTCTCACTTGCCGTCCAACTTGATGCCAGGATAGTGGCCAGTATCTGCCGCGGCCCCACAACAGAGTACATTGCGGAGTATGAGCGAGCCAACGGGCTCCTGGCAGACCTGTCAGACCACCTTGCGGACCTACTGGAATCCGGGGGTTCGGCGGCCATTTCTCTGCCACCTACAGGCACCGAATTTGACCGGGAGACGCTGAGCACTGCCCTGCCCCACAAGACAGTGGCAACCCGGGCCGGGCTGGGTTGGATCGGGAAGAATGCCCTCCTCACAACCGAGAAGTACGGCTCTGCTGTCAGGCTCGGGACCGTACTGACGGACGCAGGGCTGCAGGCCGGCAGGCCCGTTGACCGCTCTCGCTGCGGCGAATGCACGCTCTGCGTGCGGGAGTGTCCCGCAGCTGCCCCTACGGGCAGAAACTGGAGTGCAGATCTGCCCCGGGACGACCTGCTGGATGCTGGTGCCTGCGGTGAATATGCGAAGAGAGTGTCCGCCGCCCTGGGTTCTGAACACACTGTCTGTGGCCGGTGCATACCCACCTGTCCATGGACCAGGAAGTACCTGGAATCCAGCAGCTGAGCGCCTGCCCCAATGCTCCCGTTGTGGGTCGTATGGCATGTCGTGCTTATCAACCGGGGCATCACTGGGATCCCGACGAGCTAGATGAACTCCACCAGAGCGCGTCCCACCCGCAGTGGCCGGTTTGAGTCGGCGATCCCGCCGTTGCCTCCTCCAGGCAAGGGGCTTGACACCTGTGGCCAATGCCGTAAAATGGAAATACCTGCCATCTGCGGGCGG
>PWUC01000226.1 GCA_003562655.1 Clostridia bacterium | reverse complement strand
TACACCGTTATTCCCTGTTCGTCATGTCCCATGAAGTCCATCCGGACTACCCTGGCAGGGAATATGTCTCCCGGGAAGGCCTCCACGGTGACCGTGGCCTCCAGTCCTTCCTCGATGTGGATGATATCGATTTCGTCGACCTGTATGTTCAGCGCCATCCTGGTATTGTCTATTATGCTGGCGATGTGTTGTCCGGGCTGCAGTTGATAGCCGGTGTCGCGCATGGCATAGGCCACAACACCATCGATGGGGGCCCGGATGATTGTTCTGTCCAGCAGGTGGTGTTTCTGGTTCAGCTGTTCCTGCAGGTCGCGGATCTTCATCTGTTCATCGTAGATGAATTTTGTCGTATCCATGCCTCCCAGCTGTGCCAGCACCTCGCCGGTCTCCACCTGCTGCCATTCGCGAACGGCAACACGTGCAATAGTGCCGGCCGCTGACGACCACACGACGGTCTCATCGTAGAAGCTGTCTACAGAGGAGGCGACGTTGACGCTGCCGGGGATCACCACATCCAGCTGCTGGCCCGGCCTGAGCAGCCCCGGGTTTTCTGCCTCAATGGTCACTGTGTGCACATAGTAGGTCCCGCGCGGTATCCTGATGGGGTTTGCATCGACCACCGTTGCCGCCACGCTGTCCGCGAAGTCATGCAGACGGAGCGTAACCTCCATTCCATCACTGACGTGCGAGAACTGGGACGGGGTGAACTCTGCCACGACCCGCACCCTTGAGTCGTCGACGATCCGGGCTACCAGGGCTCCCCGTTCGATCTGTTCGTTCTCCCCAATATCGAGATCGACTACCCGTCCGTCAATGGGTGCCACCAGGCTGATGCCCCGGTTTGGATCCGCGAACAGCACCTGATCCTCGGGCACGCCCAGTACGGAGGCCAGGGATGTAGTGGTTCGTTCTATCTCCAGTTCGAGGGTGCGAATCTCGGTCACCAGTTCGTCGTTGCGGATTCGGCCCACGATCTGGCCCTCGTCGACGGTGTCGCCCTGCTGGATGGTCAGACTCTCCAGAAATCCCCCCGTTTCCGTCTGGATGCTGCTGGAGTATATGGGGTTCAGCTTCCCGAACCCCTCGATCGTCACGCTCAGATCATCACGGATGACTGGAGCAGTTGCATACACGGGGCCTCCTGCCTGGGCATCTTCTGGCAGCAGTGCCCGGTAGGCGTAATAGCCTCCACCAATCACCAGTAGGATCACAACCGCTGTTGCGAGGAGTCGCTGCCACATCTCCTACCCTCCCCCTTCTTTTACCTGGGTGTGCCGGGCTTCTTCCCGGACGTCAGCCCCGGGTTGATGCCCTCTCTCAACGGGTCGGTCCTCAACGATCTCACCGTCACGGATCACCAGCACCCGGTTGCTGAATCCCGCCATGGCCTCATCGTGGGTGACCTGTATGACGGTGACACCCATGTCAGCATTGATCTTTCCGAACAGACTCATGATGGCCGCGCTGGATTTGGAATCGAGATTCCCGGTGGGTTCATCAGCCAGGATCAGGAGGGGGCTGGTCACCAGGGCCCTTGCCACCGCCACGCGCTGTTGCTCCCCGCCGGAGAGTTCGCTGGGGCGGTGGTCGGCCCGGTCTGCGATGCCCACATCGTCCAGGGCAGCCGTGGCCATGCGCCTGCGTTCAGTTCCCGGGTATCCGCGGTACATCAGCGGAACTTCCACATTGCTCCTGGCCGTCAGTCCGCTTATGAGGTTGAAGGTCTGGAACACAAAGCCGATCATTCCTCCGCGGATGTCTGCCAGATGTCTCGTGCCGAGCCTGGAGACATCGGTGTCTGCCAGGAAGTATCTGCCCTGGGTGGGGCGATCGAGGCATCCCAGGATGTTCAGCAGGGTGGACTTGCCCGATCCCGATGCTCCCATGATCAAGAGGAATTCGCCGCCCTGAACCTCGAAGCTCACCTCTTTCAGCGCAGTCACGCTGCGTCTGCCATTTGAGTAAATCCGCGACACCTTCTGAATCTCAATCAGTGCCATCTGAAGTCCTCCTGTTCACCGACGCCTGCCCGTACCTGACTCTTTAGCTGGACGCCAGGTGTGGTCGAAAGTTCCATCTTCTTCGGGGCAGTTATGTGGATCATCTCCCCTGGCGAAAGGCCCTGTCCCTCCCGGAGGTATCATACTGCGATGTCAGGCTGGCGTAGACCATCGAGATGGGGACTCTATCCCCGGGGTCTGTGGGCCGGTCTTCGAGGGTTGGGATGCGGGCCCGGCGGTTCAGGGCAATCCAGGACAGCAGGGATCCTGCAATTTGACGGGCACCACGAGGGAGGGGGATCGAGGTGATTCGCAGGTCAGGGTACTGCAGGTCGCACAACCGGTGTTTCCCGGGCGATCTTTCAACCGGGACTGTCAGCTGATTATCCACATGAGATGCAGAACCAGAACCGACAGCCGGACCGCCAGGAGGCCGCGCAGGGCCTGCTCCACCCACGGAACGCGATCACGGGCGGCGTGCAGGCACATCAGGGCTGCGGTCAGCACGACCACGGCCGTGATCAACGTGCATGGCACCGATGCGTTGAACAACCAGGCCATGATGGGATTGGCCTCCTCAATGGCACCCAGCCGCAGTCCCCACGCTGTCAGGAGCAGGTCCGCCACTCCAGCTATCCATAGGGCAATGATCATCTTCGTCGACCACCTCGTTCTGAATCGCCCGGGCTCATGCAATCGGTTGCTTTCGATTGCGGTTCTCACCTGCAGAGTACTGCCTCCCATAGGTTTGACGGTGATGCCCGACTCCATCCAGGGGGCAGAACGGACAGCGGCCTTCAGTAGAACGGTATGCAGGCACCCGGTCAACCTTGCTTCTTTGTGTGCTCTCCTGGTGCGGGAGGTGGGTCGCCGGGGTGCGTGAGGATTTCAGGTCGGGGTCTGTATGGCCCGGCGGATCGAGACTCAACGGAAGGTCGTGATGATCCCGTTCCGCATGAATCCCGGCCGATCCATGCATTATAAGGCCAGATGTGGGGGTATATCATTGCAGGACTCCCGGGATCGCGAAGAGTGGGGATCGCGCACAGGCTTCGTCCTCGCCACCGTCGGTTCTGCCGTCGGGCTGGGCAACGTGTGGCGTTTCCCCACCATCGTGGCGAGAAGCGGCGGCGGGGCCTTTCTGCTTTTGTACCTGGTCATTGTTCTCGCGGTGGGCATACCCTTGATGATGTCAGAGCTGGCGATGGGCCGCCGGAGCCAGAAGGGTGTGGTCGGTGCCTTTCGCGACCTCAGACCCGGGACGGGATGGTGGTTGGCTGGACTGGTGGCTGCCCTGGCTGTCTTACTGATCACCTCCTACTACTCGGTCATCGCAGGGTGGACACTGATCTATACTCTCCTGAGCGTCGCCGGAGGAATCTCCGGGTTGGGCAGCGCCGGACTGACGGAGCTGTTTGCTCACCTTACGGAAGATACTCTTCTCCCCATATACGGCCAGGGGATCTTCCTGGTCATCGCGTCGACCATCGTGTTCTACGGGGTCACGGCAGGGATCGAGCGATGGGGGAGGATCCTCACCCCGGGAATCGTGGTGCTTCTTTTGGTCCTGCTGGGCAGAGTGCTTTTTCTCGAGGGAGGTCTGGAGGGGGCGGTGTGGTTTCTCCGGCCCAACTTCGCCCAGATGTCCTTTGGAGTGGCCCTTGAGGCCCTGGGACAGGTCTTCTTCAGCTTCAGCCTCGGTATGGGAGCGGTACTGACCTACGGAAGCTATCTGAGCCGCAGGGATGATATACCTGTTAACTCGCTCATCATCAGCCTGGCCGATGTGGGGATTGCCGTCCTGGCTGGCCTGGTCGTGATTTCAGCCCTCTTTGCCTTCGGCATAGAGCCGGAGGCGGGTTTTGGGCTGGTCTTCATTGCCCTCCCCGCCG
Organism: Clostridia bacterium; assembly: GCA_003562655.1. The sequence continues at coordinate 855 of PWUC01000226.1, read as the reverse complement.
TGTTCAACACCCTCCCTGGGGCCCTGTTCTGGTCGACGGTATTTTTCTTGTCTCTGTCCTTTGCCGCGTTGACCTCCCTGATCTCCTTTCTGGAGGTTCTCAATGCGCTGCTCATTGAGGAAAGGGGCTGGTCACGGCCCCGGGCCGTGGTGACGGTGGGTGTTCTTTCCTTCATCGCGGGCATTCCTTCTGCCCTCTCTCAGAGTCTTCTGGACAGTGTCAGGATTCTGGGCTGGGACTTCATGGGTCTCACAGACATGGTCGCCTCAAATCTCCTGCTGCCCCTTTCCGGCCTGCTGACCACTATCTTCGTTGCATGGGTGTGGGGGACACCTGCAGCTGAGGAGGAGATTTCTCTCGGGGCTGTGAGCTTCCGCACTGCCCCCCTTTGGTCCTTCATCATGCGGTACATCGCTCCTGTTGCCCTCACCTACATCCTGGTCGCGGGCCTCATTTTCTGAACAGCTTGACACAGCCATGTTTGTGAGAAATATTTATAAGGAATGAGTATGGGGGGAGGGCGACCGTGAAGAAGGAGAGATTGATACGGGATCTTGATCGTCTCATTTCCAGCATAGGTAAACAGTTTACCAACGCCCGCAAGGGCTTCCAGAACCGTGATGTGTCGGGTCCGGAGTTCTTTCTTCTGCGCCACGTTGCCGTTGAGGGCTCTCGCAATGTCTCGCAGGTGGCAGAGCAGTTCAACCTCAACCAGGCCACAGTCTCCAACATCGTGCATTCTCTTCATGACAAGGGCCTTCTCGTCAGGGGAAGGAATCCAGACGACCGGAGGGTCACCCTGCTGGATGTCACAGAGGCGGGTCGTGCCATCGTGGAGGAGATAGAATCTCAACG
>PWUC01000133.1 GCA_003562655.1 Clostridia bacterium | reverse complement strand
ACCACACCCAGGGGTCTGGCATCAAACCACCGCAGCCCCAGCCTCTGCATGTGCTCGAAGAGCCTTTTGCGAAGATCATAGATGGCATTCTGGGCCGCCAGGCTCATGGAATAGGTCTGGGCGAAGCCCGCCAGCCAGGTCACCACCAGGGAACCGGTGAAGATGATGATGTACAGGTTGAGACCCGCCATCCGCTCCGACAGCTGCAGATCCCCTGCGGCCTGGGGATTGATGAACTCATCGATGGCCCGGCCCATGACGTAGGGTCCCACCTGGGCGGCCACCGAGGAAAAAAGCAGGGCAACAACCGACAGCACGACATACCACTTGTAGGGATATATATAGGCTATGAGCCGCCGAAAGGTCTGCGGATCGAAGGGCTTCAGGTCCTCACTCCGCGCGCCGTGCATGTGCATATGTCCCACAGCTACACCCCTCCAACCTTATCCTGGACACCGGCGATCGCCCGCTCCCGCGCCCTCTCGAAGAGCTCCTCCGACAGTTCATCCTGCCCCTTTGACTGCAGCTGGTGAATCTCGTGGTAGATCCCGGGCTCCCGCAGCAGCTTTTCATGGTCACCTCTCTGCACCACCTCGCCCCGGTCCAGTACGATGATCTGATCCACGTGGCGGATCGACGACAGGCGCTGGGCTATGATGAAACTGGTCCGCGCCTGCATCAGATTGTCCAGGGCCTCCTGTATGAGATGCTCCGTCTCCATATCGACGCTGGAGGTCGAATCATCCAGGATCAGGATCGGGGGGTTGAGCAGAAGCGCCCGGGCTATGGCCACACGCTGCTTCTGACCGCCCGACAGGCCCACTCCCCGCTCCCCGACCACGGTATCGTAGCCCTCGGGCAGGCTGCTGATGAAGTCGTGAATCTGCGCCGCCCGGGCCGCCTCCTGGATCTGCTCCATGGTGGCATCCGGCCTGCCGTACGCTATGTTTTCCCGAATGGGTGCAGAAAACAGGAAGGTCTCCTGCATGACCATGCCGATGCTTCTGCGCACCGTGCCGAGGCTGAGATCCTTGAGGTCGTGTTCATCTACGATGACCTTACCCCGGCTTGGATCGTAGAAACGGGGGATCATGTTGATGATCGTGGTCTTACCCGAACCCGTGGCTCCCAGCAGGGCCACCCGCTGTCCCGCCGGGGCGTCGATGTTTATGCCGCGGAGCACCCACTTGCTGGCCTCGTCATAGCGGAACCAGACGTTTCTCATCTGGACGTGCCCCCTCACCTCGGGCAGCTCCACCGCGTCCGGTTTCTCCCGGATGTCCGATTTTGTGTCCAGGATCTCAAACACCCGCTGTCCCGAGGCAACGGCCCGCTCCAGCAGGTTCACCAGCCATCCCGTCATCCGCAGGGGGCCCAACAGCATGTTGAGATACTGAGTGTAGGCGACCAGCCAGCCCAGGGTCATCTCTCCCAGCATGACCTGACGGCCGCCGTACCACAGGATGATGACGGTTCCCATGCCGGTGATCATGTTCATAAGAGGAAAGAAGAAGGCCCAGTTGCGCACCGTTTCGATGTTCTTCTCCAGATACGCCCGGTTCTGCTCATCAAACTTGTCGATCTCGTACGCCTCGCGCGCGAAGGAGCGCACGACCCGGATGCCGCTGACGTTCTCCTGCAGCACCGCCGTCAGCTCCGCCAGCCTCTGCTGCAGCTCCCGGTACATGGGCCGGACCCGCCGGGAGAACTGCCAGACGGTTACGGCCAGGGGCGGCGCCGTCAGAAGGATCAGCAGCGTCAGCCTGTAGTTGATGTAAAGAAGAAAGACCAGTACGCCGGAGAACATCACCATGCACCGCACCAGGTTTACGACCCCGAAGCCCAGAAACATTCGCATGGTCTCCACATCCTGGGTCACCCGGGACATCAGCTGCCCGGTCTGAGCCCGGTCATAAAAGCTGAAGGGCAACTGGTGAAGGTGGCGGTAGAGCTCATTTCTCAGATCGTATATCACTCTCTGCCCGACGAGGGCCGAGGAGTAGCGACGGCCGAAGACAAAGAGGCTCTGCATGATTGCCGCGCCGATAACGAGCAGGGCCAGGGGCAGCAGCAGGTGCCCCTGCTGGTCTATGATCGCCACATCGATGACGTACCGGGTCAGCCACGGAACGACGAAGGCCACGCCCACCAGGCCCAACATGGACAGCAGCGCGTATGCCACCCACCCGGGGTAGCGGCGCAGGTAACCGAGCAATCGCCAAATTGTGCTCATCAGTCAACCCACTCCCAAATCTTCGATGATCGAACTAATTATACCGACTGACCAGCATGCCGTCAACGAACCATTTCCGTGCATTTCCGAACACACTTCTGTCACTATACACGACAGGAAACACGCTGGCAAATTCCAGGCCGCCCAGAAGCTGAGGTCACAGGGCAGCCCACCGGCGGACTGCGGGCGGGATCTGTATCCCCCGAAAACACCGAGGCCTCTGATCCAACCCCAGCAGGTGAATCGTCTCCTCCCATCGAAGTAGACTATTAAGGACCAGATCATATTGGGAGGTGTCTTCATTGGGCCGCGCCGCCTGGGGGTTTGTGGTGATAGCTGTAGCGATCGTGCTGATGCTCTCCCAGAGACTGTTTGGTGTCCAGAGCAACTGGCCCTTCTTCCTGGGGATGTGGGTTGGAGTCGTGGGTCTTTCGCTGATCAACTCGGCCTCCAGGGATGAGCGGAGGACGCGACGACGCATCGTTGAGCAGAGGCTGAAGGAGAGAGAGGAACGTCTCGCGGCCAGTTCAGAAAAGGATGAGGACACCACACCCTCATCGTAATGCCCTCCTCTCACCGGGCCGGTTCTGTCTGTCTTTCTGGATTCATAGACATGACCGAGGAGCAAAATCTCAGTGAGGGGCCTTTCCATGTTCAGATCCATGACAGTTGTGATGCTGATCGTGCTGACCGTCACCCTCCTCCTGCTGTCCGGCTGCGCCTCTGCCTGGGTCAGGAGCTGGCGCGGATCCGTCGCGGAGGGGGAGATTGCAGAACCCGACGACGCAGAGGAACTGCTCATAGAGGGAGAGTACGGTGGCCTGTGGATGCAGACCCTCGGCTCCATGCCCCGGACCCTGGATCCCGCTCAGATCATCACCCTAGATGAGGGCCGGGTGGCGACCCTTCTGTACAACGGACTCGTCCGCTGCGATGGGGAAGCTGCCCCCGTGCCGGACCTGGCTGAGGGATGGGAGGTCCGGCGCAACGGCCTACAGTATACCTTTGAACTGAGAAGGGATGTGACCTTCAGCAACGGGCACCGGTTCACCGCCGATGACGTCGTCTTCTCCTTTCTGCGCCTCCTGTCTCCGCAGACCGGATCTCCCCGGGCCTGGGTCCTGGGAGACATCCTGGGGGCCCAACAGTACCATGCCGGCGAGAGCAATGAGGTGGCGGGAATCGTCGTTGAGGATGAATACACGGTCACCATAACCCTGCAGCAGCCCCGGGCCACCTTCCTGAACCTGCTGGCCACCCCGGCGGCCTTCATCCTGAACCGGGAAACGGTAATGACCTATGAGGCCGTCACGGGCGACCGGTCCGACGGCGGGATTCCGGGGTTTCACCCGGTGGGAACGGGACCCTTCTCCATCAGCGAATACCGGGAGGGAGAACACCTCAAACTCGCTCGCAGAAGCGACTACCACGGTCCCGGGCCCTTTCTCGACGGCATCCGATTCGAAATCGGGATTGATGGCGCAAAGGCCAGGGACATGTTCGCCGACGGGCGCCTGTCCATCACCGCGATCGGCCCCGAGGAAGCGGAGCAAATTCATGCCCAGGTGCTGCAGTCAGTCGAGCCGGCGGTGTTCTACCTCGGCCTCAACAACAACCGGGGCCCGACGGAGGATCTCCGGGTACGCCAGGCGATCAACTACGCCGTAGACAGCGAGTCCCTCCTCGCCCAGATCATTCCCGGTGCGTTCCTGCCGGCCCGCGGATCCGTCCCACCGGGCATCGCCGGACACAACGCGCAGCTGGTCGGCTTCGGCTACGATCCCGGGCGGGCCCGCGAGCTGCTCGATGAGGCGGGATACACAGACCCGATCACCCTCAACATGATCCGGGGCAGTGCCGCCGGAGTCCACCAGATCACCGACGCCATCGCCGGGCAGCTGTCGGATCTTGACATCGAGATCGAAATGGTCACCGCAGAGCCCGGACAGATCTTCAACCTGCTGTCCGATTCCACCGATCATGACCTGTTCTACCTGTCATGGTGGGCCGATTTCCCCGACGCAGAGAACTTCCTCCGGCCCCTGTTCCACTCGAGCAAGTGGGAAGAGGCCGGAAACCGGGTCATGTTCTCAAGTCCCGAGGTCGACGTCCTGCTGGATAAGGCCGGAGAAATCGGCGAGCCGGGCCGGCGGCTGGAGCTCCTGGCAGAGATCGAGGAGCGGGTGTTCTCTGAGGCACCGTGGGTCCCACTGTACTTCCCGGTGACGCACTGGGCCCTGCAGCCTTTCGTTCGGGGCTATGAGGCGGGAGGTGTGTATCCGGGTCAGAAGATGACCACGGTGTGGTTCGACCGGGCCGAATGACTCACTCGCCCCTGCGCTCAGGGGAGAACAGGTCCACCTGTTCGGCCGAATCCAGGTGCAGAAAGGTCCGCCGGTGCAGGGGCGTGGCCCCGTATTCCTCCAGGGCCCTGCGGTGGGCGGGGGTCGAATAACCCACGTTGTTGACCAGATCATACTCGGGGTAGTGCCGGTGGTGCCATATCATGAGCCTGTCCCGCACCACCTT